>CAXSES010000072.1:2566-11249 GCA_964236225.1 uncultured Acetobacteraceae bacterium | reverse complement strand
CTGCCTCAAACTCCGCCAGGGGCGAGCCGCCCCTGGACCGGCGTGACTTGAGCAAGGCCGGTCCAGGGGGCTTTCCCTGGCGGGTCTGGGCGTGGCTGCCAAAGGTTCCAACGATCCGCTTGGATCGTTGGAATGGCAGCGGAGGGAAAGCTCAGCCTTGCTTCCCGGTTTCAGGCGGCCCGCAGCAGTTCGGCGACCTGCACGGCGTTGAGGGCCGCGCCTTTCAGGAGTTGGTCCCCCGCGACGAACAGCGCCACAGACCGGCCGGACGGGTCGCTGATGTCGGCGCGGATGCGGCCGACGAGGATCTCGTCGCGGCCCGACGCCTCGACCGGCATCGGGAAGCGGTTGGCTTCGCGATCGTCGACGATGCGCACGCCTGGGGCTTTGTGCAGGATGGCGCGGACCGCGTCCGGCGAGACGGGCTCGGCGAACTCGACGTTGAGAGCGATGGCGTGGGCGCGCAGCACCGGCACCCTGATGCAGGTCGCGGCGATGCGCAGCGTGTCGTCGCCGAAGATCTTGCGGGTCTCGTTCAGCATCTTCAGCTCCTCCTCGTTGTAGCCGGAGGCCGCGTCCATCGGCGAGTTGTGGCTGAACAGGTTGAAGGCGTAGGGGTGCGGCAGGATTCGAGGCGGGAAGTCCCGGCCGTCCAGGGCGGCGCGGGTGCTTTCCTCCAGCTCCGCCATCGCCGCCGCGCCGCCCCCGGAGGCGGCCTGGTAGGTGGAGGCCACGATGCGCCGGATCGGCGTCGCCTGGTGCAGCGGCCACAGCGGCACCGCGGCGATGATGGTCGAGCAGTTGGGATTGGCGACGATGCCGCGGTGACGCCTCGCGTCGGCAGGGTTCACCTCCGGGATCACCAGCGGCACGTCGGGGTGCATGCGGAACGCGGAGGAATTGTCCACCACGACGGCGCCCGCCTGCACCGCCACCTGCGCCCAGTCGCGCGAGATCGAGCCGCCGGCGGAGAACAGGGCGATGTCGATGCCCTCGAACGACTCCTCGGCCAGCACCTCGACAGGCAGTTCCTCGCCACGGAACGATAGGGCGCGGCCGGCGGAGCGGGGAGACGCCAGCAGCCGCAGGCTGGCGAGCGGGAAGTCGCGCCGCGCCAGGCAGCCCAGCAGCTCGACGCCGACCGCGCCGGTGGCGCCGACGATGGCGAGTCGGGCTGGCCGGGTGGATGTCATGGCGCGGTTCTCCGGGAGGGCCTGGCGCTGGTGACGCCGGGACAGCCGGGTTGTCAAGGTGTTCAGATGGAAAACGTGGGAAGCAAGGTTGAGGCTCTGCCTCAAACTCCGCCAGGGGCAGCGCCCCTGGACCTGCCTCACTTAAGAAAAGCCAGTCCAGGGCGGCTCGCCCTGGCGGGTCTGGGCAGCGCCCAGCCTTGCTTGCTGTCTTCGTCTACTCCGATACCGCCGCGAGGCCCTGGATCGCGCGCGCCATGGCCGCGACCCCGTTGCCCCGATTGGTGGACAGCGCGCCGATCAGGCCGAGGTCGCGCAGGAAGCCGGGGTCGGTGGCCAGGATTTCCTGCGGCGTGCGGCCGGAGTAGACGCGCAGCAGCAGGGCGACGAGGCCGGACACGATCGCCGCGTCCGACGCGCCGGCGAGGCGCAGCGTGCCGTCGCGTCGCTCGCCCTCCATCCAGACCTGGCTCTGGCAGCCGGGAACGCGATGGGCGTCGTCGGCCCAGTCCGGGGGAAAGGCGGGGAGCTTGCGGCCCAGCTCGATGATGAAGCCGTAGCGGTCCATCCAATCGTCGAACACGTCGAGTTCCTCCGCGATGGCGGCGATGGCCTCGGCGGCGGTGGGCTCGGGGGGGATGACGAAGGGGTCGGGCATGGCGGGGAGGTGACGGCGCGGGCGTCAGGCGTCAAGGCGGGACGAACGAACCTGACGCCTCGACAGGCCGGCGTTGGGCGCCAGGATGCTGACGGTCGGCGCAGCCAAAGGTAGTCGCCACGGTAGACCATGCCCGAAAGGGCGCGGGTTTCGATAACCCGTCGCCGGCCGCGTGACCCAGCCTATCCTTCAAAGGCCTGTCCAGGGCGGCTCGCCCTGGCGGGGTTGCCGCTTCCTGGCATGGGGGCAGCGCTCCTGGCCCTGCCTTTCCCCGTTCCTAGAGGATGAACCGGCTGAGGTCGCCCTTGTGCGCGAGTGGCGCCACGCGCTCGTTGACGTAGGCCGCGTCGACCTGGACGTGGTCTCCCGGCCGGTCCGAGGCGGTGAAGCTCACCTCCTCCAGCAGCTTCTCCAGCACCGTCGCGAGCCGGCGCGCGCCGATGTTCTCCACGCGGTCGTTGATGTCGGCGGCCAGTTCGGCGAGCGCGTCCACGGCGTCGTCGGTGAAGTCGAGGCGGACCTGCTCGGTGTCGAGAAGTGCGGAATACTGCTTGAGCAGCGAGTGCTCCGGCTCGACGAGGATGCGGCGCAGGTCGTCGCGCGACAGCGGCGCCAGCTCGACGCGGATCGGCAGGCGGCCCTGCAGCTCGGGCAGCAGGTCGGCGGGCTTGGCGAGGTGGAAGGCGCCCGACGCGATGAACAGGATGTGGTCGGTCTTCACCGGACCATACTTGGTCGTGACCGTGGTGCCCTCGATCAGCGGCAGCAGGTCGCGCTGCACGCCCTCGCGCGAGACGTCGCCGCCGCGGAAGCCGCCGCCCTCGGAGGAGCGGGCGCAGACCTTGTCGATCTCGTCGAGGAACACGATGCCGTTGTTCTCCGCGTGGGCGACGGCGTCCTTCGTGGTCTGCTCGGTGTCGAGCAGGGTGTCGGCCTCCTCTCGCACCAGGCCAGCGCGGGCGGCGGCCACCGTCATCTTCCGGGCGCGCGCGGGGCGGCCGAACATGCCCTTCATCATGTCGCCGAGGTTGATCATCTGGGCGGGCGGCATCCCGGGGATGTCCATGCCGCCGGCGGGGGGCGCGGTGTCGGCGAGGCTGACCTCGACCTCCTTGTCCTCCAGCTCGCCGTCGTGGAGCATCTGGCGGAATTTCCGCCGGGTCTCGGCGCCGGCGCCCTCGCCGACGAGGGCGGTGATCAGGCGCTCCTCCGCCGCCTGCTCGGCGCGGGGAAGCACGTCGCGGCGGCTGGCGTCGCGCAGCATGGTGAGGCTGGCCTCGACCAGGTCGCGCACGATGCTCTCCACGTCGCGGCCGACGTAGCCGACCTCGGTGAACTTGGTGGCCTCGACCTTGAGGAACGGGGCCTGCGCGAGACGGGCGAGGCGGCGGGCGATCTCCGTCTTGCCGCAGCCGGTGGGCCCGATCATCAGGATGTTCTTGGGCACCACCTCCTCGCGGATGCCCTCGGGCAGCTTCGCGCGCCGCCAGCGGTTGCGCAGCGCGATGGCGACCGCGCGCTTGGCGTCGGTCTGGCCGACGATGAAGCGGTCCAGCTCGGCGACGATCTCGGGCGGCGTCAGGGTGGGGACGTCCAGCATCAGAGGCTCTCCACCGTGACGGAGTGGTTGGTGTAGACGCAGATGTCGCCGGCGATGCGCATGGCGCGGCGCGCGATGTCCTCTGCGGACAGGCCCTCGATCTCCATCAGCGCGCGGGCGGCGGCGAGCGCGTAGTTGCCGCCGGAGCCGATGGCGATGATGCCGTCCTCGGGCTCCAGCACGTCGCCGTTGCCGGTCAGGGTGTAGGAGTGCTCTGCGTCGGCGACGGCCATCATCGCCTCGAGGCGGCGCAGGTAGCGGTCGGTGCGCCAGTCCTTGGCCAGCTCGACGCAGGCGCGCTCGAGCTGGTTGGGGTAGCGCTCCAGCTTGGCCTCCAGGCGCTCCAGCAGGGTGAAGGCGTCCGCGGTGGCGCCGGCGAAGCCGGAGATGACGCCGCCGCCGCCGATGCGGCGCACCTTGCGGGCGTTGCCCTTGATGACGGTCTGCCCAAGCGTGACCTGGCCGTCGCCGGCCATGGCGACGCTGCCACCCTTGCGCACGCAGAGGATGGTGGTGCCGTGCCAGCCCACGGGATCGTAAGGCGGAGGGGATTGTTCGCTTCGCATGCCCGGTGATCTGGGATGGCCGGGGGCGCCGCACAAGCAAGCGCGCCGGACCACGCCCCGCGGCCGGTAACGCTTCCTCAACGCCACCGCGACTAGGATCGGGCGGAACAGGCGGGGTCCGTGGCCATGGCGAGCGAACCGGGTCGCGGCGAAGGCCCGGCGGCGTGGCTGATGGCGGCCGGGTTCCTGGCGTGCGGGCTGATGGCTGTGGCGCCGCTCGCCCTGCCGCCGCGGCCGGGCGGGCCGGTGGCGGCGCTGTTCCCGCCCTGGTGGGACGCGAGCCGGGCGTTCAGGGCGACCGTCCTGGCGCAGGCCGTGATGGTGCGCGCCGGCGCCTGGCCGGCCCTGGTGGTCGCCGCAGA
Source organism: uncultured Acetobacteraceae bacterium (assembly GCA_964236225.1). Lineage (GTDB taxonomy): Bacteria > Pseudomonadota > Alphaproteobacteria > Acetobacterales > Acetobacteraceae > CAXSEF01. The sequence goes on along the minus strand of CAXSES010000072.1, from coordinate 6,873 downwards.
CGCGCCGGACGTGGCCGACGCCCGCGGGCCGGGACTCGGCGAGCGCCTGCGGGCGGCCGGAGCGTGGCTGATCCTTGATCCGCAGTCGCTCCGCGGCTGCTCCCTCCTGCCGGAACCCCAGTGATGCTCAAGCCGCCTTCCAGCCTCGACAACCTCCGCGCGGTGGCGAGCCGCGGCCTGATCGCGCTGCTGTGGGTGCACGTGCCGCTGAACTGCGCGGTGGCGCTGGCGGTCGGCAACTCCTGGCTGATGCCGGCGATCCTGGCCGTGTGCCTGGCCGGCGCGGCGACCGCCTGCTGGCTGCGCACCGGCGACAGCCTGCTGACCCGGCTGGTGGTGGCGGTCGCGCTGATGGGAATGGCGTCGCTGATCGTGGCGGAGCTGTCCGGCCATCCCTGGCAGCTCGACGGGCACATGTACTTCTTCGTCGGGCTGGCGGCGCTGACCGCGTATTGCGACTGGCGCGCCCTGCTGATGGCCGGCATGGCGGCGTCGCTGCACCACCTGATGCTGAACTGGGTGCTGCCGCAGGCGATCTACCCGGGCGGCTCCGACCTGCCCCGCGTGGTGCTGCACGGCGGCGTGGTGATGCTGGAGACGTCGATCCTGGCCTGGCTGAGCTGCCAGATCGTGGCGCTGTTCGCCCTGGCCGCCGCCTCCGCGGAGGCGGCGGAGGCGGCACGCGCCGCGACCGAGCGGGCGCATGCCGAGCAGGCGGCGCTGCAGACGCGCCTGCAGGCGGACCGCCGCTCGGGCGCCCTGCTGCTGGCGGCGCGCCTCGAGGCCGATGTCGGCGGGCTGGTGCTCGAGGCGGCGAGCGCCGCGTCCGAGGTGGACGACACCGCCCGCGCGCTCGCCGAGGCGGTGGCCGAGGCGATGTCGCAGACCGGCGCGCTGGCAAGCGCCTCGGGCCAGACGGCGACGGGGATGCAGGCGGTGACGGTCGCGGTGGAGGAACTGTCGCTCTCCGTGCGCCAGATCACCGAACACATGGCGCGCGCCGCTGTGGTGGCCGGCCTGGCGACGGAGGAGGCGGGGCGCACGGACAGGATGGTGCAGCACCTGGCCGCGAGCGCCGCGCGGATCGGCGAGGTCGTCGGGCTGGTGCGGGGCATCGCCGAGCAGACCAACCTGCTGGCGCTGAACGCCACGATCGAGGCGGCGCGGGCCGGCGACGCCGGCAAGGGGTTCAGCGTGGTGGCGGGCGAGGTGAAGGTGCTGGCCGCGCAGACAGCGCGCGCGACCGACGAGATCGCGTCGCACGTTCGCGCGATCCAGACCGAGACCACGAGCGCCGTGGCCGCGATCGGCGGCATCTCCGCCACCATCGGCGAGCTGGGCGGGCTGACCGCCTCAGTGGCCGCCTCGGTGGAGCAGCAGCACGCCGTGGCGTGCGAGATCGGCCGAAGCGCCCGGCACGCGGCGGCCGGCACACAGAGCGTGTCCACGACGCTGGACGCTCTGGCCGACAGCACCGGGCGCACAGGCACGGCGGCCTCGGTCGGCCGGGTCGCCGCGGGCCGGCTCAGCGAGCAGTGCGACGCCGTCTCGGATGCGGTTCGCGGCTTCATGGAGGCGATGCGGGCGGCGTAGCCGACCCTTGCGAACGCGATCGTGCCCGGCGGCGGGGCATGCTCGCGCTTGGCGGCACGCGCGGTGTTCCTGTAGTCAACAGCCATGGACGAACCGCCCCCCGCCCGCAGCGCCACGGTCGCGCGCCGCACCGCAGAGACCGACATCGCCGTGACGCTGTCCCTGGACGGCGGCGGGGCGGCCGATGTCGGGACCGGCATCGGCTTCCTCGACCACATGCTGACCGCCTTCGCGCGGCACGCGATGCTGGACCTCGTGGTGCGCGCGCGCGGCGACCTGCACATCGACTTCCACCACACCACCGAGGATGTCGGCATCGTGCTCGGGCAGGCGCTGGCGCAGGCGGTCGGCGACAAGCGCGGCATCCGTCGCTACGGGCAGTCGCTGCTGCCGATGGACGAGGCGCTGGTCGAGGCGGCGCTGGACCTGTCGGGGCGGCCGTTCCTCGCGTGGGACGTGGCGTTCGGGCGCGACAAGATCGGCGCGATGGACACCGAGCTGTTCGAGGAGTTCTTCCGGGCGTTCGCGATGAACGGGCTGCTGACGCTGCACGTCACGCGCAGGGCGGGGCGCAACGCGCACCACGTCGCGGAGGCGGCGTTCAAGGCGGTGGCGCGGGCGCTGCGCATGGCGGTGGAGCCGGACCCGCGGGCGGCGGGCGTGGTCCCGTCCACCAAGGGGTCGCTGTGAGCAAGCAAGGCCAGGGGCTCTGCCCCCCTGCTTCAAGTCGTGGGACCCCGCCAGGGCGAGCCGCCCTGGACCGGCCTTCCTCAAGTCATGGGATCAAAGGGTCCTCGGACCCTTTGCGGGTCTGGGCAGAGCCCAGCCTTGCCTGCCTCGCTGGGCTTGCATGATGCGTCGCTATACCGTGCACGTGCGCCCGCTGCCCTCCGACCCGGCCGTCGCCGGCCCGCGCAACGCCGGCGTGACCCTGGTGCCGGAGCGGTTCTCCTGGGGCGCGCTGTTCCTCGGGCCGCTGTGGTTCGCGGCGGTGGGCGCGTGGCTGCCGGCGCTGCTGGTGGCGGTGCTGTGGGCGGTCGCGGGCGCGGCGTTCCCGCCGGCGGTGGCGGCGGTGGTGCTGCTGCAGGGCCTGCTCGGCCAGGACCTGCGGCGCTGGAGCCTGCGCCGTCGGGGGTTCGCGATGGCGGGGGTGGTGGCGGCGCGCGGCCGCGACGCGGCGCTGACGCGGCTGCTCGACGCGCGCGCCGACCTGCGCGACGGCTGGATGCGCCATGTGCTGGCGCGGCGGGCTTGATGACGGCGGACGTGACGGCGACGAACGCGATGACGGCGGGCGCGATGACGGCGGGCGCGACGGTGGCGGGCGTGATGACGGCGGGTACGATGCGGGTCGTTGTGGTGGATCACGGCAGCGGCAACCTGGCGTCGGCGTCGCGCGCGCTGGCGGCGGTGGCCGCGCGCGAGGGGATGGCGGCCGAGATCGTGGTCACGTCGGACCCGGAGGCGGTGCTGCGCGCCGACCGGATCGTGCTGCCGGGGCAGGGGGCGTTCGCCGACTGCGCGAGGGGCGTGGCGGCGATCCCGGGCCTGCGGGCCGCGATCGAGGCGCGGGTGGAGGCGGGCGCGCCTTACCTCGGCATCTGCGTGGGGATGCAGCTGATGGCGCAGCGCGGGCTGGAGCACGGCGAGACCGCGGGGTTCGGCTGGATCGGCGGCGAGATCGCGCCCATGGCGGCGCCGGGACTGCGGCTGCCGCAGATGGGGTGGAACGCGCTGGACCTGCACCGGCCGGAGCATCCGCTGCTGCACGGGATCGAGCCGGGCGAGCACGTCTACTTCGTGCACAGCTACGCCCTGCGCGGCCACGACCCGCAGGACGTGCTGGCGTCGGCCGAGTATGGCTGCGCGGTGCCGGCGATCGTGGCGCGCGGCAACCGCGCGGGCACCCAGTTCCACGTCGAGAAGAGCCAGGCGGTGGGGTTGCGCATCCTCGCCAACTTCCTGCGGTGGGCGCCGTGACGGCGGGTCCAGGGTCGGCCCTGCCCGGGCTGCGCGGCGGCGTCATGGCGGTGGAGCGCGTGCTTCGGCTCGACGAGGACGACCTGCTGGCGCTGTGCGAGGCGACGGATGCGGCGATCCTGGAGGGCGGCGGGTTCGGCTGGGTCACGCCGCCCGGCCGCGCGGCGCTGGAGCGGTATTTCGCGGGCGTGCTGATGGTGCCGGAACGCTCGCTGTTCGTGGCGCGGCTCGACGGCGTGGTGGTGGGCTCGGCGCAACTCGTGCGTCCGCCGCGCAACAACGAGGCGCAGGCCTTCGCGGCGACGCTGATGCACGCCTACGTGGCGCCGTATGCGCGCGGGTTCGGGCTGGCGCGGCTGATGACGACGACGGCGGAGGAGGGCGCGCGGGCGCTGGGCTACCAGGTGCTCAACCTCGACGTGCGCGAGACGCAGCACGCGGCGATCGCGCTCTACGAGTCGCTGGGCTACGAGCACTGGGGCACGCACCCCTGCTACGCCCGGGTTGGCGGGCGCACGGTGAGCGGGCTGTACTACTGCAAGCGATTGCAGCGGGAGCCGAAGGCGTGAGCGCTGGTTCGGCAGGCATGGCGGCGAGCGGGAGCCAGGAGGCCGGCGACACGCGACACCCGGGCGACGGTGCGCAGGCTGGGGTGCGTGCGGCCCCGTCGGGTATGACGCTGTATCCGGCGATCGACCTCAAGGGCGGGCAGTGCGTGCGGCTGCGGCGCGGCG
>CAXSES010000072.1:0-2466 GCA_964236225.1 uncultured Acetobacteraceae bacterium | reverse complement strand
CTGTATCCGGCGATCGACCTCAAGGGCGGGCAGTGCGTGCGGCTGCGGCGCGGCGAGATGGACGGCGCCACGGTGTACTCCGATGATCCGGGCGCGCAGGCGCGGGCGTGGCAGGCGGCGGGGTGCCGCTGGCTGCATGTCGTGGACCTCGACGGGGCGTTCGCTGGGCGTTCGGCCAACGGCGCGGCGGTGGAGGCGATCCTGGCGGCGGCCGAGGTGCCGGTGCAGCTCGGCGGGGGCTTGCGCGACCGGGCCGGCATCGAGCGCTGGCTGGCCGTGGGGGTGCGCAGGGTGATCCTGGGCAGCGCCGCGGTGAAGGACCCCGCGCTGGTGCGCGAGGCGTGCCGGGCGCATCCGGGGCGGGTGGCGGTGGGCATCGACGCGCGGGACGGGATGGTGGCGACCGAGGGCTGGGCGGAGGTCTCGGCGCTGGAGGCCGTGGAGCTGGCGCGGCGCTTCGAGGGGGTCGGGGTCGCCGCGCTGATCCACACGGACATCGCGCGCGACGGGATGCTGTCCGGGGTGAACGTCGCGGCGACGCTGGGGCTGGCGCGGGCCGTCGCGGTGCCGGTGATCGCCAGCGGCGGGATCGGCAGCCTGGATCACTTGGCCGCGCTGAGGCGGGAGGGCGCGGGGCTGATCGAGGGGGTGATCGTCGGCCGGGCGCTGTACGACGGCCGGGTGGGCCTGGCAGAGGCGCTGGCCCTGCTCGGGCGCTGACGCCGCCCGATGAGTCCCGCCGCCCCGCCGGCCCGCCCAGGAACGCCTTAGGGACCGACTCGACCGACGTCCGCCGCCGAATCGTGTGCCGGTCCAGGGCGGCTCGCCCTGGCGGAGTCCAGAGGCAGAGCCTCTGGCCTTGCCTTCTTCCTGCTACACCGGCGTCTCCGGCCTGCGCGCAGCCGCCGGTTGCGTGATGGCGCGTTGTCATGGACGCCCCCGGCCCTGTAAGGCTCGTGGCCGGAGGGTTATGACGTGCTGAAGCTGCGGGTGATTCCCTGCCTCGACGTGAAGGACGGGCGCGTCGTGAAGGGCGTGAACTTCGTGGCGCTGCGCGACGCCGGCGACCCGGTCGAGCAGGCGATGGTGTATGACGCGGCCGGCGCGGACGAGCTGTGCTTCCTCGACATCACCGCGAGCCACGAGAACCGCGACACGATCCTCGACGTGGTCGGGCGCACCGCGGCGCGGGTGTTCCTGCCGCTCACGGTGGGCGGGGGCATCCGCAGCGTGGAGGACATGCGCCGACTGCTGCTGGCGGGCGCGGACAAGTGCAGCATGAACTCCTCCGCCGTCGCGCGCCCGGCGCTGGTGGCGGAGGCGGCGCGCAAGTTCGGCAGCCAGTGCGTGGTGGTCGCGGTCGATGCTCGTGCGGCCGGGCCGGGGCGCTGGGAGGTGTTCACGCGCGGCGGGCGCGAGGCGACCGGGCTCGACGCGGTCGAGTGGTGCCGCCAGGTCGTCTTGCTCGGCGCGGGGGAGATCCTGCTGACCAGCATGGACCGCGACGGCACCGGCAGCGGCTTCGACCTCGCGCTGCTGCGCGCAGTGTGCGGAGCGGTCACGGTGCCGGTGGTGGCGTCGGGCGGGGTCGGCACGCTGGCGCATTTCGCCGAGGGCGCCGCGGCGGGGGCGAGCGGGCTGCTGGCGGCCAGCGTGTTCCACTTCGCGACGTTCAGCGTGGCGCAGGTCAAGCAGGCCCTGCACGAGGCGGGGCATCCTGTGCGCCTGCTGCCGGAGCCGACGCACGCCGTATCGCCGGCCGCGCCCTGGGCGAACGCGGCGCCATCCCCTGATGCCTCGTCCCGACTGCGTGTCGGGCAAGCAAGGACATGACCATCTCCTCAAAGCCCGTGAAGCAGAAGATCGCGAAGCCCAAGACCGCACCAGGGTCCAAGACGCAGAAGCAGAAACCGGCGTCTGGAACGGGATCGCGCTCCAAGTCGACGCGAACCAAGCCCGCGCGGACCAAGCCTGGCGCCGGCGACGCCGCGCCGCGCGGCGAGGCTCCCGCGCCGCGGCAGGGCGCGCCGGCGGCAGGAGGCTCCGAGGTGCTGGACCGGCTGTGGGGCGTGGTGCAGGCGCGGCGCGACGCCGACCCGGCGTCGAGCCATTCGGCGCGACTCCTCGGGCGCGGCACCGCCAAGGTGGCGCAGAAGTTCGGCGAGGAGGCGGTCGAGTGCCTGATCGAGGCGGTCGCGGGCAACCGCATGGCCCTGGTCGCGGAGAGCGCGGACGTGCTGTATCACCTGCTGGTGCTGTGGGTGGACGCGGGCGTGCGGCCGGACGAGGTGTGGGGCGAGCTGGTGCGCCGCGAGGGCGTGAGCGGCATCGCGGAAAAGGCGGCGCGGCCGCGGGTCGAGACGCGCAAGATCCCGTAGGCGAGGGTTTGCCCGGGCGTGCAGGAAGGAAGTAAGGTTGAGGCTCTGCCTCAAACTCCGCCAGGGGAAGGTCCCCTGGACCGCCTTC
>CAXSES010000071.1:0-11263 GCA_964236225.1 uncultured Acetobacteraceae bacterium | reverse complement strand
TCATGGCATGGCGGGGCTGCCTCTCACGCGTCGGATGCTGCTGGCCGGCGGCGCCGGGCTCCTGGCGCTGCCCGGCGCCGGGTGGGCGGGCCTGCGCGATCGACCTGCGGTCCTGCAAGCCGGGCATGGATCGGGGCACAACGCCGTCCGCGGGGATCGGGCCGGGGCGCGGCGGCGGTTGCCGCTGCTGATGCTGGACCCGGGGCATGGCGGCAAGGACCCGGGCGCGATCGGAGTCTCCGGCACCTTCGAGAAGCACGTGGCGTTCGCGGCGGCAGGCGAGCTGAAGCGGCAGCTCGAGGTTGATGGCAGGTGCCGGGTGGCGCTGACCCGGGGGCGGGACGTGTTCGTTCCCCTGGAGGAGCGCGTGGCGGCGGCGCAGGCGGAGGGAGCGGCGCTGTTCGTGTCCATGCACGCCGATGCGATCGCCGATCCGTCGGTGCGCGGCGCCAGCGTCTACACCCTGTCCGACACGGCCTCGGACGCGCAGAGCGCGGCGCTGGCGGTGCGGGAGAACTCGGCGGACCGTGCGGGGCCGGCGTTTCACGACATGCCGCCGCAGGTGGCGCAGATCCTGGGCAGCCTGGTGCGGCGAGAGACCAGGGCGGGGTCGGCGCATCTGCAGCATGCGCTCGTGGGGTCGCTGGACCGGGCGCTGCCGATGCTCGACAACCCGGCGCGCCACGCGCATTTCGTGGTGCTGAAGGCGGCCGACATCCCCAGCGTGCTGGTGGAGATGGGGTTCATGTCCAACGTGGCGGACGAGGCGGCGCTGCGTCAGGCATCGCACCGTGCGCGGGTGGCGGCGGCGATGCGCCAGGCGCTGGACGGGTGGCTGGCGCGGGCGCAGGCAGGCTAGAGGCTGTGCTGGCGGGACGGTCGGCACGCCTGCCGGGCCGGGCGATGCACGCCGCGCGGGCCAGGGCATTGCGCGCTGCGCGGGCCAGGGCGTTGCCGTGGCGGGCGGAGGCAAACGTGCGGCGACTCCGTCGGCGGCAGGGAGTAGAGAGCGGGCATGAGCGACAGCACCTCGACTCGCGAGCGCATGGTTCCCGGTGGGCAGCAACCCTCCGGCCGCAGGCCGAGGGCGCCGTCGCCGCAGCGTCGCAGGCTGGGGTTCGTGCGCAGGGTGGCCGGCGCGCTGCTGGGGCTGACGATGCTGGGCGGCGTGGTGGCCGGGATCGTGGGGTGGAGCGCCTACTCGCGGTTCTCGGCGGACCTGCCGACGTTGGACGGGCTGCGTCACTACCAGCCGCGGGTGATGAGCCGGGTGTACTCGGGCGACGACCGGCTGATGGTCGAGTTCGCCACCGAGCGCCGCATCTTCGTGCCCTACACCGCGATCCCGGACCTGGTGAAGCAGGCATTCCTGTCGGCGGAGGACCAGAATTTCTGGTCGCATCGCGGCGTCGATCCCCTGGCGATCGCGCGGGCGGCGTTCACCGACCTGACGCGGATGGGGGCGAACCGACGGCCGGTGGGGGCGTCCACGATCACCCAGCAGGTCGCGAAGAACATGCTGGTGGGCAACGAGGTCAGCCTGGCGCGCAAGGCGCGAGAGGCGATCCTGGCCTTGCGCATCGAGGGCACGCTCAGCAAGGAGCGCATCCTGGAGCTGTACCTCAACGAGATCTACCTGGGCGAGAAGGCATACGGCGTGGCGGCGGCGGCGCAGGTGTATTTCAGCAAGTCGCTGGACCAGCTCGACGCGGCGGAGGCGGCGATGCTGGCCGCGCTGCCCAAGGCGCCGAACAACTACGACCCGTTCCGGGCGCGCGACGCGGCGCGCGGGCGGCGGGACTGGGTGCTCGACCGGATGGTGGACACCCGCGCGATCACGGCGGCCACTGCCGCGGCGGCGAGGGCGGAGCCGCTGGTGCCGGCGGGGGCGCGGCGTCCCGACACGGTGCCCGGCGCGGAGTGGTTCACCGACGAGGTCAGGCGCCAGCTCGTGGAGCGGTTCGGCGCGGACCAGACCGCGCAGGGCGGGCTGGTGGTGCACACCAGCCTCGATCCGGCGTTGCAGCTCGCCGCGGACGGGGCGCTGCGCGAGGGGCTTCTGTCGTACGATCGGGCGCAGGGCGGGTGGCGGGGGCCGGTGACGCGGCTCGCCGGCGGGCGCAGCGGATGGCAGGCGGCGCTGGGCGCGGTGCCGCACACGCCGGGGATGCTGCCGGGCTGGGTGCTGGCGGCGGTGCTGGAGGTGGGCGGCGACCATGCGGGCGTGGGCTGGCTCGAAGGCACGGGGGCGGCGCGGCAGGAGCGGACGGGCAGCGTGGCCCTGTCCGAGCTAGGCTGGGCACGTCCGGTGCGCAACGGCGTGGCAGGGGCGGCGCCGCGACGGGTCGCGGACGTGCTGCAGGTCGGCGACGTGGTGATGGTGGAGCCGGGGCGGGGCGGGAGCGACGAGGCGGCGGGCGGTGCGGGCAGGGGGCGGGGCGAACGGGTGAGCCTGCGCCAGATCCCGCAGGTGCAGGGCGCGCTGGTGTCGCTCGACCCGACGACCGGGCGGGTGCTGGCGTTGTCCGGCGGATGGAGCTACGAGGCTAGCCAGTTCAACCGGGCGACGCAGGCGCAGCGCCAGCCCGGCAGCTCGTTCAAGCCGTTCGTCTACCTGACGGCGATGGAGCAGGACATCTCGCCGAGCCAGCGGTTCCTGGACGCGCCGTTTGTGCAGGGCGACTGGCGGCCGAATAACTACGAGATGGATTTCGGCGGGCCGACGCCGCTGCACACCGCGCTGGTGAAGTCGCTCAACCTGGTGACGGTGCGCCTGGCGAGCCGGATCGGCATGGATTCGGTGGCGGAGACCGCGATGGCGTTCCACGAGGTGGAGTCGATGCCTCACGTGCTGCCGGCCTCGCTCGGTGCGGTCGACACCACGGTGCTGCGCGAGGCGGGGGCGTATGCGTCGCTCGACGAGGGCGGGCGCGAGGTTCTGCCGAGCGTGATCGACAGCGTGCAGGACCGCGACGGCCATGTGGTGTGGCGCTCGCCGCTCGGGCTGTCGTGCGAGGCGTGCGGCGATGCGGGACGGATGCCGGTGCTGAGCGACGGGCGCAGGCAGGTCGCCGACGAGGCCAGCACGTTCCAGGTGGTCGAGATGATGCGCGACGTGGTGGAGCACGGCACCGGGGTTCCGGCGAGGAAGGGGCTTGACCGGCCGATCGCGGGCAAGACCGGGACCAGCCAGGATTTCAACGATGCCTGGTTCGCGGGCTTCACGCCGGGGATGGTGACGGTGGTGTGGGTGGGGTTCGACACGCCGGCCAGCCTGGGCGAGGACGAGACCGGGGCCGTCGTGGCGGCGCCGATCTGGAACCGCTACATGGCGGCGGCCATGCGTGGGCGGCCGTCGCTGGAGTTCCGGGTGCCCGACGGGGTTACTCTGCAGCGCTGGTCCAGCGGCAATGGCAGCGTGGTCGATGCGTTCAAGCCGGGCCAGGTGCCGGGGGTGAGCACAGGCGGCGAGGCGGTGGCAGCCAGCGGCGGCAATGCCGTGCGGGGCGCCGCCGCCGCGGGCAACGGCGTGGACAGCGGGATGGGCGGGCTGTATTGACCGCGGCCCGGCTGGCGGGCTGCCCTCGGGCGTGGTCCTTGCGGGCCGACGCCGTGCCTGGCGGGGCTGAGCAACGAGCCGGTGGTTGAGAGATGTCCGCGGAATCCGAAGAGCTGAACCTCCAGATCAGGCAGTCGGTGGCGCTGCTGAGGAGGCATCTTTGACTGGGATGTCGCGGTCGCACGGCTTGAGGAGCTGAACGCGCGCGCCGAGGAGCCGGCGCTGTGGGACGACGCCGAGGCGGCGCAGAAGGTGATGCGCGAGCGCAACCGGCTGGCGTCGCAGACGGAAGGCCTGACGAGGCTGGTCTCCGATGTCGCGGACACGGTCGAGCTGGTCGAGATGGCGGAGCTGGAGGGCGACGCGGCGATGGTCGCCGAGGGGCTGGCGACGCTTCGCGGCTTCGCGCAAGAGGTCAAGCGGCGCGAGATCGAGAGCCTGCTGTCGGGCGAGGCGGACGGGTTCGACTGCTACGTCGAGGTCAATGCCGGGGCGGGCGGCACCGAGGCGCAGGACTGGGCCGAGATGCTGTCGCGCATGTACACGCGCTGGGCCGAGCAGCACGGCTACAAGGTCGAGCTGCTGGAGAGCAGCGAGGGCGAGCAGGCCGGGATCAAGTCGGCGACGCTCCAGGTCACGGGGCCCGCGGCGTATGGCTGGCTCAAGACCGAGGCCGGCGTGCACCGGCTGGTGCGGATCAGCCCGTTCGACGCGGCGGCGCGGCGGCAGACGTCGTTCGCCAGCGTGTGGGTGTATCCGGTGATCGACGACTCCATCGTGATCGAGATTGATCCTTCCGACCTCAAGGTGGACACGTTCCGCGCGTCCGGCGCCGGCGGGCAGCACGTCAACAAGACGGAGAGCGCGATCCGGATCACCCATGTGCCGACCGGCATCGTCGTCGCCTGCCAGACGGATCGCAGCCAGCACCGCAACCGGGCGAAGGCGATGGAGATGCTGCGCGCGCGGATGTATGAGGCGGAGCTGCGCAAGCGCGAGGCGGCCAGTGCTGCGACGGAGGCGGCGAAGACCGACATCGGCTGGGGGCATCAGATACGGTCGTATGTGCTGGCGCCGTATCAGCTGGTCAAGGACCTGCGTACGGGCGTGGAGACAGGCAATCCCGACGCGGTGCTGGACGGCGAGCTGGACGGGTTCATGGCGGCGTCGCTGGCGCAGCGTGTCGGCGCGACCAGGAGCGAGGCCAGCGCCAGCGCCGAGTAGGGCACGGCCGACGTAGTGGCACGGCCGGGCGGTTGGACTGGCGGCTAGTGCGGCGAGCCGTGCATGACCTGGATGACGGCGGGGCCGCCGACCACGATGAAGATCGTCGGCAGGATGAAGACGATCATCGGCATCGTGAGCAGGACTGGCAGCTTGGCCGCCTTCTCCTCGAAGCGGGTGAGCATCTCGTCGCGCATCTCGGCGGACAGCACGCGCAGGGCCTGGGACAGCGGCGTTCCATATTGCAGGGATTGCAGCATCGTCACGCCCAGGCGCTGGTAGGTCACGAGGCCGGTTCTCTGGCCAAGGCTGAGCAGGGCGACCCTGGGGTCCGGGTTGAGCTGGAACTCCGTCGTCGTCTGGTCAAGCTCGTCGGCGACCGCGGGATGGGCGTGACGGATCTCCTGACCCACCCGCTGGATCGCCGGCTCAAGGCCCAGGCCGGACTCGGTGCAGATGACCATGAGGTCGAGCGCGTCGGCCAGGCCGTTTTCCAGGCGCTTGAGGTGTGCGCCACGGTTGCGGCGGATGATCATGTCGGGCGAGACGAGTCCGACGCAGGCCGCCACCGCGGCGGCGAACATCTGCGCGCGCCCGCTCATGCCGGCGGCGGCCAGCGCGATCCAGGCCAGGGCGGGAAGGCTCAGCGCGAGGATCAGCTTCACGCTCACGAACAGGCTGAGCGCCGTGCTTGGCCGCAGGCCGGCACGGAGCAGGGTCTGCTCGAGCTGCGCGAGCGTCTTGGGCGAGAGCAGCCCGGTGCGGAGCACGAGGCTGCCGAGGGCGATCAGCACCTGCAGGGGCTTGGCGGTGACGGATGCCTTCTCCTCGGGGGCGGAGCCCAGCGGGCGCCGTCGACTCACGTCGGACAGGCGGGCGGCCAGGCGCTCCTCCTGCCGGGCGCCCCGCCAGATGATCGCCAGCAGGAGCAGGAACGCGACGCCGCACGCCAGTCCGACGAGCAAGAGCCGGTTCATGACAGGCTTCTCCGGATCAGGCTGCGCATGATGAAGATGCCGGTGCCGAGGCTGACGCAGGCGCCGGCGAGGATCTTGTTGCCAAGCGGGTCGGTGAACAGGCGCATCATGTAGGCGGGGTTCATCAGCATCAGCCCGAGAAGCGTCACGACAGGCAGGCCGGCGAGCACCGCGGCGCTGGTGCGCGCCTCCGCGGCCAGGGCGTATCCCTTGGCCTTTGCGGAGGTGCGCTTGCGCATGACCTCGGCAAGACCGTCGAGGGTTTCGGACAATCCGCCGCCGGTCTGCGCCTGCAGCGACAGCGCGGTGGCCAGGAAGCGGTACTCCTGGATGTCGTTCGATCGTGTCATGTTCTTCAGCGCGTCCTCGAGCGTGACGCCGATCGCCAGCTCGTTGCCGACCTGGGCGAAGTTGGCGCTGGTCGGCAGGGGGCACTCCTTCGCAACGGCGCGGATGCCCTCGGCGAGCGGGACGCCCACGCGCACGGCGCGCACCATCATTCCGAGCGCATCCGGCATCTGAATGCGCATCTTGTTGTGGTGGCGCTCGATCATGCCGTGCGTCATGCGGCGGCAGATGAAGATCCACAGCAACGGCGTGGCAACGATGGCGAGCGGTCCCGCGATGAACGCCGCGAGCCATGTCACGCCGCGGGCCACCGCAAACGTTGCGAGCAGGATGACCCACCATGGCGCGCGGTAATGGCTGGCGAGCCTGAGCTCGATGCCGAACAGGCCCAGCAACTGATGGCGCAGGCTTCTGGGTGTCTGCGCCATCGTGATGCTGACACGCCCGTCCGAGTGCGTCGTGCTCGGCCGCCGGCCCGCGATGACGCTGTCCATGCGCTGCGTGAGGGCTTTCTCCTGTGCCTGCATGCGCAGCACCAGCACCAGCGACAGGGCGGTGGCGACAAGCAGCATCGACGCGCCCGCCAGCAGGAGCGCCACGGTGCTCACGGTGCCGCTTCCAGCGTCGTGGCCCACGTACGGTCGAGGCCGAAATACACCAGCCTCTGCTGGAAGCCAGGCCGGGCGCGGCTCACGACGTAGCGGCTGATCAGCTTGCCGCGCGGGTCGAGCCCGGTCACCTCCAGGTGGAAGATGTCGTTCATGATGACGACCTCGCCTTCCATGCCCTGCACCTCGGTCACTTGGGTGATGCGACGGCCGCCGTCGCGGTGACGCTCGACCTGGACGATCATGTCCACCGCGCTGACGATCTGCTGGCGGATCGCGAACTGCGACAGTCCAAGGTTGCCCATCTGCACCATGTTCTCGATGCGGGTCATCGCGTCGCGCGAGGTGTTGGCGTGGACGGTGGACATGCTGCCGTCATGGCCGGTGTTCATCGCCTGCAGCATGTCGAAGGCTTCCGAGCCTCGGGTCTCGCCGATGATGATCCGGTCGGGGCGCATGCGAAGCGCGTTGCGCACGAGGTCGCGCGCGGTGATCTCGCCCTTGCCCTCCAGGCTGGCGGGGCGGGTTTCCAGGCGCACGACGTGGGGCTGCTGAAGCTGCAGCTCGGCGGCGTCCTCGACGGTGACGATGCGCTCGCCTGGGTCGATCATGCGCGACATCGCGTTCATCAGCGTGGTCTTGCCCGAGCCGGTGCCGCCGGAGATGATGACGTTCAGCCGCGCGCGGCCGGCGATCTCCAGGATGCGCGCGATCTGGCCGGTCATGGCGCCGAACTCGACGAGCTGGGCCATGTCGATGGCGTGGCGGGCGAACTTTCGGATCGAGATGTAGGGGCCGTCGAGGGCAAGCGGCGGCAGCACGATGTTGACGCGCGAGCCGTCCTTCAGCCGCGCGTCGACCATCGGGCTGGACTCGTCGACGCGCCGCCCGACCGCGGTGGCGATGCGCTGGCAGATGCTGACCGCGTGGGCGGTGTTGCGGAAGCGGGCATCCGACATCTCGACCTTGCCCTTGCGCTCCACGAAGATTCGCTGCGGGCCGTTGACCATGATGTCGGCGATCGACTCGTCCTCCAGGAGGCTTTCCAGGGGGCCGAGGCCGAGCATGTCGTCGACCAGCTCGGTCGCGAGGCGCCGCTGCTCCTTCGCGTTAAGCTGGATTCGGCGGCTGGTGGCGATCTCGGAGACCAGGCGCTCGATCTCGGGGAGGAGCTGCTCCTGCGCGAGTCCGGCCACGGCGGCGGGATCGATGCGGCCCAGGCACAGCCCCCGGAGTTCGGCGAGCTGTGTCTGTGAGGTGTCCGGCGGGGCCGAGATGGCTGCACGAACTGGCGTCGCGGGGTTCGCGTTCTCCCGCCGCTCCTCGTGCGCCGGCGCGGGGGCCGCCGGCTCCTCGCGTCGGCGGCCGAACGCCGTCGGAGACACGGTCGCGCTCATGCGCGGCGGCCAAACAGCAACCTGCGGCTGCGGCGAACCTTGTCGGTGCTCGCCGCCACGGCGTTGCTGTCCAGCAGCCTCATGAACGCCGCCTGACGGGCGATCTCTGCAATCGCAGTGCGGAACGAGCCGCCGGCGGCGGTGGCGGGCTGGCCGAGGTTTGCGGCCGAGATCATTGCCCGCGGCATGTCGGGGATGACGGCGTCGGCCTTCATCTGGAGGGTCTTCTCGACCTGCTGCCGTGTCAGCCCGCCGGGCATGCCCAGCCGGTTCAGGACCACGACCGCGCGCCGTGTCTGCCCAGGGCCAGCAGGGAGGTCGAGGATGCGCAGGGTGTCGCGCAGGCTGGCGAGGGTTGGAAGCGTCACGATGATCCGCTGATGGGCGAGCAGGAGCAGCTCCTTGTAGAAGCGGATCGGCTCGATCGGCGTGTCCGCGATGATGAGGTTGTAGCGCCGGCGCACGGCCTCGATGAGCTTCGGGGTGGCGCCTTGCGTGTAGATCGTGCGCTCCTCAAGCTTCTCCTCGGCGGACAGCACGTGCAGCCGCTCCGATGCGCCCTTTGCGGCGGCCGGGCGTGCGGCGCGTTCGAGGAACAGGGGGTCGATGCGATCGGGACGTTCCAGCGCCATGCGCAGGCCCGGCCCGGCCTGGGTGTTCAGCATCATCGCCGCGCGGCCCATGTGGAGGTCGGGGTCGAGCAGCAGCGTGTGGCGCCTCAGATCCGATGCGAAGTGCCAGGCCAGGTTCACGGCGATCGTCGTCGCTCCGGCGCCGCCCACGCTGGAGGTCACTGTGACGACGCGGCCGTTGGTGACCGATTCGAGGGGCTGCGTCGTGCCGCTGAGCAGGGGCAGGAAGTGGTGCGCCACCATCTCGCGCGAGACCGGCTTGCACAGGTACTCGCGCACGCCGAGCCCGCGGGTCATCTGCCGGTAGAAGTCGACGTCGCGCTGCTCGCCGACGACGAGGACGCTCACGTCCGGCTCGACCGCCTCGGACAGGTGGCCGAGGGCGGAAAGCGGCTGTTCCTCGCCGCTGACGTCCACGACGAGGATGCGGGGGGTCGCGGTCTTGCGGAGCGTCGCGGTCGCCGCCTGGATCGAGCTGCGACGCACGTCCAGCGCGCCAAGGCCGGCCTCGGCGAGGCCGGAGCGCAGCGCGGCCTCCGTGTCCGCATCGGTGACGAAGCCGAGGAAGGTCGGACGTTCGGGCCGGGTTGACGCGTCCGGGCGCTCCGCGGTCGCGGAGCCGGGAGCATCGGCGTCAAGGGTCATCTAGAACCTCGCGACAGCGGTCTGCGCACCGCGGAAAATGGTCAGGGTCGTGCTTTCGGGCGCGTTCCTCTCCCCGGCGAGGGACTGCGAGACGTCGCCTGCCCAGGTGACGGGAGCGGCGGCCTTGGCCAGGGCGAGCGGGGCGCTTGCGGAGCGCACGGAGACGGACAGCTTGCCGAGCTTGAGCGCGATCGCGAGACGCTTGGCGTCCTCGGTCGAAACCTCGAGCGTCATCGTCTTGCTGTCCGCCTGGGTGTGGTCGTCGGGGGCGGCGCCCTGCATGAGCTGCTGGTCGACGGCGATCACGCGGATGTCGGTCAGCACGGTCTCGCTCGAGACGCTGTGGGCGGAGGAGCGGCCGGGAACGGCGGTCTCGCGGACCAGGATGAGGTCGAGGTGGTCGCCGGGCCAGATGAGGCTGGCGTCGGAGCCGATCTGGTTGAGGCCGATGGTCACGGCGCGCATGCCCGGGTCCAGCACCGCAGAGAGGAATCCGTGATCGCCCTGTCGCACCACGGCGCCGTCGGAGAGGGGATCGCCCTGGGCCAGGGTGTGGCGAACCATGGCGCCGAACAGCGCGGTCCGGTTCTCGGGCGTGTTGCGCAGGAACGCGGCGGCCTCCTGCATGGGCAGGTCGGCGTTCGCCAGGTCGTCGGGCTTGAGCAGGCCGCCGGCGTGGATGGCGTGGGCGGCGACCAGGACCGACGCCGTGACAGGTGCGGCGACCACCTCCGCGTCCGGCCTGGCCACGGCGGCGGGTCGGGTCTCGATCCAGGTGACGACGCCGAAGCCGGCCAGGCCGAGACACAGGACCACGAAGAGGGCGACGCGCATCAGCATGGTTCAGCCCTTTGCGAGCGCGATGAGGGTTCCGGCGCAGATGGCCACGACGTAGGGCAGCGCGTCGGCCCGGCGGGCGCGGCGCTGCTCGATGCGGAGGCGGCGCAGCAACGCGACCGAACCACGACGCCGTGCCAGGAGCGGAAGGTGCCGCAGGGCCAGGTAGAACGCGGACAGCACGCCCCCGCTGAACGCCACGCAGATCAGAAGCTCCGGCACATGGCTGGATGGCAGCAGAGTGGTCACGGCGGGAATCAGCTTGGCGTCGGCCCCACCCATCAGCCCCAGCCTCCAGAGCAGCGCGGTCGCCGCGAGCACGAGCATCGCGACCAGCAGGCCGATCGCGGCATCGCCGCGGGCCAGGTGGATGGACAGGCCGATGCAGGCAATGGCGATGGAGGCACGGTTCGGCACGGAGCGGAGGAGGATGTCGCTGGCCGCCGCATACAGGAGGATGCCGATCGCCGCTGCTTCGGCGATCTGAGTCAAGGGGACGCTGGTCATTTTGGACCCGATTCAACAAGGTTCAGATATTTTGCCGGTGCTCATTCGGTTAGAACCGCTCCGCTACGGTCCGGGCAGGGAGCGGTTGACCACAGGTGCGGGACCGGGTGGGGCCAGGTTTTTGTCCTCGCTTCTACGGCGAACCCCGTGAGGCAGTGCCGAGACGCAGCGTTCAGAGGCTTGCGCCGATCTTGACGAACGCCGAGTTGACGTTGGTCCCGATCGTCGTCACGGCGCCTACGATGACGGCGGCGATCAGGGCGGCGATCATGCCGTATTCCAGGGCGGTGACGGCGCGGCTGTCCGACATGAAGCGCGTGTAGACGGAGAGGATCATGTTCACGTGCAGGGTTCCTTTGTGCTGAAGCCTGGGACGGAGCGGGTGGTGGCTTCAGGTGCCACGGCAGTGTGACGAGGAAGCCTTGCGGATTGGTAAATGGCGGCGATCTGGTCGATGCCGGCAGGGCGGCGCGGCGCCCTGACTGGGCGGGTGCGCCGCGCCGCGGTCAGAGTGCCTGCCTGACCTGAT
>CAXSES010000070.1:7530-11266 GCA_964236225.1 uncultured Acetobacteraceae bacterium | reverse complement strand
CGTCGTCGGTCGCGTTCCACTGATGCCAGCGGCCGAATGGACGGGCGTTCAGGCAGGCAAGGCTGGGCTCCGCCCAGACCCGCCAGGGGCGAGCCGCCCCTGGACCCGGCGCAACTTAAGCAAGGGACTCCAGAGGCGAGCCTGTGGCGGAGCCTCAACCTTGCCTGCCTGACCAATCACACCGAAGGTCTCATGGCCAACCAGGCTGGCTGGTCGCACCCGGCACGGCACCGCCCGACGTGCCGCCAGCCGGATGCCGGTCCAGGGGGGCTCCCCCTGGCGGGTCCCCGCTTTCAAGCACGGGGCGGAGCCCTGGCCTTGCCTGCTGCCGCTAGGCCCGCCGGCTCTCGGTGCGCAACTGCCCGCACGCCGCCAGGATGTCCTGCCCGCGCGGCGCGCGCACCGGGCTCGCGAACCCCGCATCCATGACGATCCGCGAGAACCGGTCGAGCTGCGCGCGCGTGCTCGGCTCGTAGGCGCTGTTCGGCCACGGGTTGAACGGGATCAGGTTCACCTTGGCCGGGATGCCCGCGATCAGCCGCACCAGCTCGCGCGCCTCCGCCTCGCTGTCGTTCACGCCGCGCAGCATCACGTACTCGAAGGTGATCCGACGCGCGTTGGACGCCGCCGGGTACCGCCGGCACGCCGCGATCAGCTCGGCGATCGGGTACTTGCGGTTCAGCGGCACCAGCTCGTCGCGCAGCGCGTCGGTGACGGCATGGAGCGAGACCGCGAGGTTGACGCCCAGCTCCTCGCCCGCGCGGTCCATCATCGGCACCACGCCCGAGGTCGAGAGCGTGATCCTGCGCCGCGACAGGCCGATGCCCTCGCCGTCCATCACGATGCGCATCGCCTGCGCGACGTTGGCGTAGTTGTACAGCGGCTCGCCCATGCCCATCAGCACGATCGTGGACAGCAGGCGCGGCGTGTCCCCCTTCGGGCTCGGCCACTCCTCGTAGCTGTCGCGCGCCGCCATGAACTGGCCGACGATCTCCGCGGGACCCAGGTTGCGCGTCAGCCGCTGCGTCCCCGTGTGGCAGAACCGGCACGACAGGGTGCAGCCCACCTGCGAGGACAGGCACACCGCGCCGCGGTCGGCCGCCCGGTCCGGGATGTAGACGGTCTCCGCCTCCTGCCCGTCGCGGAACCGGAACAGCCACTTGCGGGTCTCGTCCTCGCTGGTCTGCACCACGGCCGCCTCTGGCCGCCCGATCACGAAACGCTCGGCGAGCCTCTCCTGGAGCGGGCGCGCCACAGTGCTCATGCGCGCGAAGTCGGTGACGCCCTGGTGGTAGATCCAGTGCCAGAGCTGCTTGGCGCGGAACGGCTTCTCGCCGACCTCGGCCAGCGCCGCCGCCAGTTCCTCGCGCGACAGCCCGACCAGCTCGCGCCGCCCGTCCGCCAGCACCCAGCCCGGCGGCGGGAACAGCGCCGCCTTGGCCAGGATGCGGTCGCGCTCGTCGCCGCTCAGCCCGCCGACGCCGGACTCGGCCTCCGGCGGCGCAACGCGCGACGACGACGGCGGCGCCAGGAGCGACGGCACGGACGGCGCCACGAGCGGGCGGGGCGAAGCCGGCCCGGGCGCCGCGACGCCCTGCATCAGGTCCGCGCCGGGCACGACCTGGTCACGGCGGCATAGGCGGCGGTGAAGCCGCGCAGGCTGAAGCTGTCCGTGACCTCGGCGCCGTGCGGCCCCGGGGCGCGCACCACCGCGCGCGCGCCGTGCCCCATCGCAGCGATCGCCGCATGGCCGTCGCGGGCGAAGGCGTTGCGCTTGCCGTCGGTGTAGAACGCGACGCGCGCCGCCTCGACCTGCATCGTCACCGTGGCCGCCGACGACAGCGCATAGCCCATGCTGATCGCCACCGCGTCGCGCGCCGTGCCGGGCCGGTCGGTCACGGTCAGCACCACGTCGCCGCGACCAGGCAGCCCGGACCCGGCGCCGGCGCTGGCGCGCACGAACGCGTAGCAGGTGGTCTGCCCGCCCTCGTCATGCGTCGCCGCCTGCCAGTCCTCGAACTTGCCCATCGATTTCGGCCCGCTCGCGGCCCCGCTCACGGCATGGGCGTGCCCGTGCTCCACCGCGTGGCGGTCCGGCCGCGACGGCGCGCGGGCCGGCTGCGCCCAGGACGGCGCCGCGATCGGCAGGGAGCACAGCACGGACAGCAGGACACGGAGGCGCATGGCCGCACAGATACGGTGCCCCACCCCCTGCGGCAAGCCGGGCGGGCGGCGGAGAGAAAGCAAGGCTGGGCTCTCCCTCCGCTGGCCATTCCAATGGCCCAAGCGGGCCATCGGAACCTTTGGCCAGCTACGCCCAGACCCGCCAGGGGCGAGCCGCCCCTGGATCGGCATGACTTAAGGTAAGCCGGTCCAGGGGGGCTCCCCCTGGCGGGGTCCAGGGGCAGAGCCCCTGGCCTTGCTTCCTGCCTCCCTCACGGCAGGCATCGCGCCGGCTGCGTTCACCAGCCCGCAACTCCCCGCGCGCAGGATCGCCGGCCACCGCAAGGCCCGGACCGCCGCATGAACATCACCGTCCCGATCCCGCCTGCCCCCGCCTTGCTGGCGCGCGCGCTCGATTGCGCCGCCCGCCTGGACTGGGCGGCGGCGCGCGGCTGGCTGGAGCAGGCCCTGTCCGCGCCCGCGACCCGCCAGGACGCCCGCTTCCTGCTCTGGGAGGTGTGCCAGGCGCTCGGCGACCGCGACGCCGGCCTCGCCCACCTCGACGCCGCGCTGCGCGTCAACCCGCTCACCACCCGCCCCGCCGCCGGCACGCCGCGCCGCCGCGTGCTCGCCCTGGCCGTGCCCGGCGACTTCCAGGCCAACCTGCCGCTCGGCCCGCTGCTCGACGCGGAGACCGAACTGCACACGCTCTGGCTGCGCGATCCCGCCGCCATCCTCGCCGACCCGCTGGGCGCCACCGCCGGCCACGTCCCGCCATCCGACTGCGTCTTCGTCGCCATCGCCGAGGATGACCGCCACGCAGCGACGCTGGCCGCCGCCGATGCCCTGGTCCAGGCGCTCGGCCGCCCGGCGATCAACCGCGGCAGCGCCATCGCCGCTCTGTCGCGCGCCGGCGCCGCGGCCCTGCTGGCCGACCTGCCCGGCGCGGTGGTGCCGCTGCCCCGGCCCGCCACCCCGGCCGAACTGGGCTGCCCCGCCTGGCGCGCGGCGCGCGGGCTCGCCCTGCCTCTGATCGTGCGCCCCGCCCGCTCCCATGCCGGCCTCGGCCTGGAGCGCGTCGACGATGCCGCCGGGCTCGACCGATTGCTGGCCCGCAGCGACGCGGCGCTGTTCCAGGCCGCCCCGTTCCACGACTACCGCAGCCCAGACGGCCTGTACCGCAAGTACCGCGTGATCTTCGTGGACGGCCGGCCGATGCCCTACCACCTCGCGGTGCACGACCACTGGGCCGTCTGGTACTACAACGCCGCGATGGAGCGCCACGCCGGCCGACGCGCCGAGGAGGCCGCCTTCCTCGCCGACCTCGCGGGCCGGCTTCCTGCCGCGGCGCTCGCCGCGCTGCGCGCCATGCCGGCCCGCGTCGGCCTGGACTATTTCGGCCTGGACTGCGCCGTGCTGCCCGACGGCCGCCTGCTGGTGTTCGAGGTCGAGACCGGGATGCTGGTCCACGCCGACGACCCTGGCCCCATGTTCGACTACAAGCGCCCCTTCGTGTCGAACATCTCGCGCGCGGTCTCCTCGATGATCGACCGGCGGGTCGCAGCAGGCCGGG
>CAXSES010000070.1:2992-7430 GCA_964236225.1 uncultured Acetobacteraceae bacterium | reverse complement strand
CAGCAGGCCGGGTCGCCGCAGGGCAGGTCGCAGCAGGTCGGGCCGCGGCAGGCGAGCCAGCAAGGCAGGAGGCTCTGCCTCCGGACTCCGTCGCGGGCTGAGCCTCTGGACCCGCGCAGCCCTGGGCCTGCGGCACGACGCGGCGTCCTGTACCCCCGACGAAACGGTTGCCGAAGGGCCTGCCGCCTGGCGGGTCCGGGCAGGGCCAGGCCCTGCTTTCCCGCCTCGCCTGGGGGCTGCCCAATCCCGCGTCGCCGCGCTATGGCCGGTGGCATGACCGACCGCACCGATGCCGATCCGGCCGCGCAGCACGAGGCATGTCCCTCTCCTCCGCCGCGACCCAGGCGACGGGGCGAGATGCGGGCGGCCCCGACGATCGCGCGTCCCAGCATGGCCGTGGTCGCCGACCTGATCGCGGTGATCGTGGCCGTCACCGACGACCAGCCGCGCGTGCTGACCCTGGCCGGCACGGCGCTGCCGGCAGGCCCGTTCGCCTCTGAGCACCGCTCCCTGCAATCCGGCCTGCGCTCCTGGGTGGAGCGACAGACCCACCATCCGCTGGGCTATGTCGAGCAGCTCTACACCTTCGCCGACCGCGACCGCGGCCCCTCCGAGCAGGAGCAGAGGGTGATCTCGGTGAGCTATCTCGGCCTGACCCGAGAGACGGGCGCCCTGCCGGACGTGCCCGCTCTCGACCCCGACCCCGCCGCGGGCGACGAGGCGCCGGACGGGACGGCCGCCTGCGTCGGGGCGATCGTGCAGCCCGGCCCGCGGCAGGGGCGGACGCGCGCACGGGCCGCACCCGACAGCGCGCACTGGTGCGGCTGGTACGACTATTTCCCCTGGGAGGACCGCCGCGACGGCGTGGGCGAGCGGGTCGTCGCGGCGGTCCTCCCGCGCCTCGCCGCCTGGGCCGCGCAGGAGGCGGGAGACCGCCGACGCGACCGCGAGCGCCGCGCCACCATCAGCTTCGGCCTCGCCGGCGCCCGGTCCTGGAACGAGGAGCTGGTGCTGCAACGCTACGAGCTGCTGCACGAGGCCGGCCTGGTCGAGGAGGCCGGCGACCGCGGCGCCCCGGCATCCCTCTCGGCCCCGCTGCCGGGCCGGCGCATGGTGCACGACCACCGACGCATCCTGGCCACCGGGATCGCCCGGCTGCGCGCCAAGATCAAGTACCGCCCCGTGGTGTTCGAGCTGATGCCGCCGGAGTTCACGCTCCTGCAGCTCCAGCGCGCTGTGGAGGCGCTGGCCGGCCGGCTGCTGCACAAGCCGAACTTCCGCCGCCTGATCGCGCAGCAGGCGCTGGTGGAGGAGACGGGCGCCATGACCACCGGCACGGGCGGCCGCCCGGCCAAGCTGTTCCGCTTCCGGCGCGAGGTGCTGCTGGAGCGCGCCGCCGCCGGCACCAAGCTGCCGCTGGCCCGCGCGGTGTGACGGCCGGGCATCGGCGGCCGGGCGGCAGGCAGGGCCGAGGCCCCGCCCCCGGGCACGGGCCGCCGCCTCGCCACGGGCCTTGACTCGGTAATACTCGTGACCAGTATAACAGGGCAGGGCGACGACCCGGCCAGCCTGCTTCGCGGCCCGCGTTATGCTCAAACTGAGTTCATAGGTGCACGATGTCCGACGCCGGCCTTCTCGAACGCACCGCCCCGCTCTACGACCGCGTGCGCCGCGTGGTGCCGCCGATGGAGTGGCCGTTCTTCGCCGGCGACGTCGAGGCCATCCTGCGCCTCAAGCGCGAGCGCCGCGCCGTGATCCTGGCGCACAACTACCAGACGCCGGAGATCTTCCACTGCGTCGCCGACATCGTGGGCGACAGCCTGGCGCTGGCGCGGCGCGCCATGGACGTGGACGCCGACGTGATTGTGCTGGCCGGCGTGCACTTCATGGCCGAGACCGCCAAGCTGCTGAATCCGGGGCGCACTGTGCTGATCCCCGACGCCCGGGCCGGCTGCTCGCTGGCGGAATCGATCACCGCCGCCGACGTGCGCGCGCTGCGTCTCGCGCACCCGGGCGTGCCTGTCGTGACCTACGTCAACACCTCGGCCGCGGTGAAGGCGGAGAGCGACATCTGCTGCACCTCAGGCAACGCGCGGCGCGTGGTGGAGTCGCTCGGCGTGGCGCGCGTCATCATGATCCCCGACGAGTACCTGGCGCAGAACATCGCCCGCGAGACCGGCGTGGAGATCATCACCTGGGCCGGGCACTGCGAGGTGCACGAGCGCTTCACCCCCGCCCAGGTCCGCGAGCTGCGCGCCGCCCACCCCGGCGTCACCGTGCTGGCCCACCCGGAATGCCCGCCCGCCGTGGTCGCGGAGGCCGATTTCTCCGGCTCCACCGCGATGATGGAGGAGTACGTGCTGAGCCACGCGCCCAGGCAGATCGTGCTCGTGACAGAGTGCTCGATGAGCGACAACCTCGCCGTGCGCCACCCCGAGGTGGACTTCATCCGCCCCTGCAACCTGTGCCCGCACATGAAGCGAATCACGCTGGCCGGCATCCGCCGCTCGCTGGAGACGATGGCCACCGAGGTGGTGATCGACCCAGCGCTGGCCGGACGCGCCCGCCTCGCCGTCGAGCGGATGCTCGCGATCTGACGCCGAGTGCGCCTGGGGACAGCCGGTGAAGCAAGCAAGGTCGAGGCCCCGCCCTCAAGCATCGGGCCTCAAACTCCGCCAAAGGCTCGCCTTTGAAATCCAATACTTAAGTTGCGCCGGGTCCAGGGGCGGCTCGCCCCTGGCGGGTCTGGGCAGAGCCCAGCCTTGCTTCGCTTGCCGGCCTCAGGGCCGTCGGCGCTGGCCTCCCCTCACCCTTCCCCGGAGCGAGTTGAGATGACCAAGATCCGTCTGTCGCAGGACGACGTGCTGATCGTCGGCGCCGGCCTCGCCGGCCTGCTGACGGCGCTGCACCTGGCGCCGCGGCCGGTCACGATCCTGACCGCGGGCGCGCTCGGCACCCTGTCGTCGAGCGCCTGGGCGCAGGGCGGCGTCGCCGCCGCCGTCGGCCCGGACGACAGCACCGAGCTGCACATCGCCGACACGCTCGCCGCCGGTGCCGGCCTGTGCGACCCGGACGCGGTGCGCCGCATCGTCGAGGCCGGGCCCGCCGCGATCGGGACGCTGGCACGGTACGGCACCCGTTTCGACCGCGACGCGCACGGCGCGCTTCGCGTCGGGCTGGAGGCCGCGCACTCGCGCCGGCGCATCGTGCACGCCACCGGCGACGGCGCCGGCCGGGAGATCGTGCGCGCCCTGGTCGCCGCCGTGGCCGCCACGCCGTCGATCACGGTGCTGGAGGGCCTGTCCGCCCGCCGCCTGCTGCTCGATGGCCCTGCCTCGGAAGGGGGCCGCGTGTGCGGCGTCCTCGCGCAGCGCCGCGGCGAGGATTTGGTGCTGCGCGCCTCGCGCGTGGTGCTGGCCACCGGCGGCGTGGGCGGGCTGTTCCACCACACCACCAACCCGAGCGGCGCGTACGGCGCGGGCATCGCCATGGCCGCGCTGGCCGGCGCCGCCCTGCGCGGCATGGAGTTCGTGCAGTTCCACCCGACCGCGCTCGACGTCGGCCGCGACCCTATGCCTCTGGTCAGCGAGGCGGTGCGCGGCGAGGGCGCGACCCTGATCGACGGCGCGGGCGCCCCGGTGATGGCCGGCTTCGCGCGCGGCGACCTGGAGCCGCGCGACGTGGTGTCGCGCGAGGTTTGGCGCGTGCTCGCCGCCGGCGGCAGCGTGCGCCTCGATGCCAGGGGCATCGCGGATTTCGCGGGCCATTTCCCGGCGATCCACGCCTTCTGCCGCACCGCGGGGATCGACCCCGCGACGCAGCCGATCCCGGTTCGCCCGGCCGCGCACTACCACATGGGCGGCGTCGCCGTGGACGCGGCCGGGCGCACCAGCGTGCCCGGCCTGTGGGCCTGCGGCGAGGTCGCCAGCACCGGCCTGCACGGTGCCAACCGCCTGGCCAGCAACTCGCTGCTGGAGGCCGCGGCGTGCGCCCGCTTCGTCGCCGACGACCTCGCGGCCACCGCGCCGCGCGCGGCGCCCGCGCCCGACCTGCCGCTCGCCGCCGCCGACCTGTCGCTGCCGACGGTCGCCAGGTTCGTGCCGGCCCGGCGCCCGTCCGCCGCCCTGCCCGCGCCTGCCGACGCCGCCCCGTCGCGGCCCAACCTGGCGCGGCCCAACCTGGCGCGGCCCGACCTGACGCAGCCCGGCATCCTCGCGCCCGCCGACGCGGCCGGGGTGCGCCCGCTGGTGTCGCGCGGCCTCGGCGTGCTGCGCGACGAGGATGGCCTGCGCGAGGCCGTGCTCGCCCTGCTGCCGCGCGTCGAGGCGGAGGACGCCGGCTCCGACCCGGCGCGCGTCGCCCTGCTCATCGCCGTGGCCGCCCTGCGCCGCGCCGGGCGCGTCGGCAGCCACTGGCGCACCGACGTTGCTCAGGTCGC
>CAXSES010000070.1:0-2892 GCA_964236225.1 uncultured Acetobacteraceae bacterium | reverse complement strand
CGCGGCGAAGGCGCTGGATGGGACGACGCCCCTGCCCCTGCTGACCCTGGACCAGGCCGTCGCCGCCGCCCGCGCCCTGCGCGACGAGGCCGCCGTGGCGCAGCCGATGCTCGCCAGGAGGGCCTGAGCCGTGCCGCTCTGCCCGCTGCCGACGGTGATGCTGGAACCGCTGGTGCGCGCCGCGCTGCTGGAGGACCTCGGCCGCGCCGGCGACCTGACCACCGACGCCATCGTGCCGCGCGGCCTGCGCACCACCACCGCGCTCGCCGCCCGCGAGCACGGCGTCGTCGCCGGCCTCGACCTCGCCGTGCTCGCCTTCCGCCTTCTCGCCCCGGAGATCGCCGTCGAGGTCCACATCCCCGACGGCGGCCGCCTGCAACCTGGCGACACCATCGCCACCGTGCGCGGCCCGGCGCATGGCGTGCTCAGCGCGGAGCGCGTCGCCCTGAACTTCCTCGGCCATCTGAGCGGCATCGCTACCGCTACCGCCTCGATCGCCGACGCGCTCAAGGCCACCCGCACCCGCGTCACCTGCACCCGCAAGACCATGCCCGGCCTGCGCGCGGTCGAGAAATACGCGGTGCGCGCGGGGGGCGGCAGCAACCATCGCTTCGGCCTCGACGACGCCGTGCTCATCAAGGACAACCATGTCGCCATCGCCGGCAGCGTCCGCACCGCCCTGGAGCGCGCGCGGGCGCATGTCGGCCACCTCGTCAAGATCGAGCTGGAGGTCGACACCCTCGCCCAGCTCGACGAGGCCCTCTCCGTCGGAGTCGACGCCGTGCTGCTCGACAACATGGACGTCGCCACCCTGCGCCGGGCCGTCGCCATGGTCGCGGGGCGCGCGATCACCGAGGCATCGGGCCGCATCACGCCGCAGAGCGCGCCGCTGGTCGCGTCGAGCGGGGTGGACCTGATCTCGGTGGGCTGGCTCACGCACAGCGCGGCGGTGCTGGACATCGGGCTCGATCACAGGGAGTAGCAAGGCTGGGCTCTGCCCAGACCCGCCAGGGGGGAGCCCCCCCTGGACCGGCCTTACTTAAGTAGTGGTTTCCAAAGGCGAGCCTTTGGCGGGGTTCCCGCCTTGAAGGATGGGGGGCAGAGCCCCTGGCCTTCCTTGCTGAACCGGCCATCGCATCTGACCGTCGGTATTACCCGCGCCGGTTCGTTCCAGATCAGGGGCCAATCGGCCGGCCTCTTGCCCGTTCCCGCACTCGCCATTCACGGCAGGCCAGGCTCGGCGCCATCCGGGCGCGCGATGGCGATTGGCCCTTCGGCAACAGCGGAGCCCCAAGGCTCACCGCCAGAGCCGTCGATGCATCCTCAAAAATGAGATCATTCATCACCTGCGTGTGAATTCCACGCTCAAGAGACAATCTGAGGTTGCGTCCGTTAACGTTTTCCGTTAACAGTCTCATTAACGACGCACCGGTGGCCGCCGCCGCCGAACCAAGGATTAACCTCATGGCCTCCGTCACCGTCACCGGCGCCAACAACCACATCCTGACCGTGCAGCTGAACGGCGTGACCAACTTCACGGTCGCGCAGCAATTCGCGGCCATCATCAACAACGCCGCCGCCGGCGGCACGCTCGCCGCCTACGACGCCGCCCCGGGCGCCGTCGTCCCCGCGCTTCCGGGCGCCAGGCTGGGCGAGGCCGTGGTGCAGGCCGCCCAGCCCGCCGTCCAGATGCCTGATGGCTACGTCTTCCTCACCGACGTGGCCGCCACCGCCACCACGGTCATGGGCGCGAACAGCGGCTTCAACGGCGTGCTGTCCGGCACCCAGGGCGTGACGCTCGACGCCGGCGCGGCGAACGGCCTGTTCGTCGCAGGCGGCGGCGCCAACACCTTCAACGGCGTGGCGGCCGGCGCGGCCGGCGCGGGCAGCTACTTCGTGGCCAGCGGCGACGGCAGCGACACCATCAACGCCGGAATCGGCAACGACACCGTCGACGCGGGCGCCGGCGCCAACGTCGTCAACCTTGGCAGCGGCGCCAGCGTCGTGCTGTCCGAGAGCGGCGACCGGATCAACGCCGGGTCGGGCGCCGCGCTGGTGTTCCTGGAGGGCAGCCACGCCACTGTGGCCGGCAGCACCGGCTCGCTGATGGTGGCCGCCACCGGGGCCTACGAGCAGGTCAGCCTGGGCGCCGGCGGCGGCACGATCTTCGGCGGCACGCAGTCCGTCTACAACCTGGCGGGCTCGGCCGCGGTGATCGGCTCGGACGGCGTGAACACCGTCAACGTCAACCAGGCGGCCGCCACCGTGTTCGCCGGCACAGGCAACGACATGGTGTTCGGCCCCACGGGCCACGGCTCGCTGACCTTCATCGGCGGCGCAAGCGCCTCGACCGTGGTCGGCGGGTCTGTCGCGGCGACCCTGTTCGGCGCCGACGGCGGCACGATCGCGCTGACCGGCAGCGCCGCGAACCTGGTCGGCGTGGGCACCGGCGCGAGGATCGACGCCAGCATGGCCACGGGCAACAACCTGTTCTTCGGCGGCGGCACGGCCAGCACGATCCTGGGCGGCACCGGCGCGGATGTGTTCGTGGTGGGCGCGGGCGCCACCTCGCTCACCGGCGGCGCGGGCGCTGCCAACATGTTCGACTTCGTGGCCTCGGCGACCGCCGGCGCCACCGAGATCATCAGCGACTTCAAGGCGTCCGACAAGCTGGTGGTCTCGGGCTACAAGGCCGATGCCGCGGCGGACGTGCTGCGCTCGGCGACCGTGTCCGGCGGATCGACCACCGTGACCCTGTCCGACCAGACCAGGATCGTGTTCCAGAACTACACGAACCTGAACGCCGGCAACTTCTCCTGATCGAGGCGGCTAGCCGAAGCAGGCAAGGCCAGGGGCTCTGCCCCTGGACCCCGCCAAAGGCTCGCCTTTGGA
>CAXSES010000069.1:7009-11285 GCA_964236225.1 uncultured Acetobacteraceae bacterium | reverse complement strand
TGGCGGGGTCCCCGCTTCCAGGCATGGGGGCAGAACCCCTGGCCTTCCTTGCTGGATTCCAGGCCGGGGCACGACCTGGCGCGAGGGCGGCTTGGCGCAGCGATCGGGTGCGGTCCCGTGCATCATCCGGACGTGCATGCATCCGCAGGTGGTGCTACGTCGTAGGACAGGAGCGGCCGCTGTGGTCGCCGCGATGGTGATGCCGCCCGGGTAGGCGCGCGTCCCTGCGCGCCTACCGCTGGGGGGGCTGGCTTCATGGACTTCAAGGGACTCAAGACCGCCACGTCCGGTCTGAAGCGCCGCGGCGTGCTGCGCACGGGCGGCTTCGGCGCCGCCATCGGCGCGCTCGCGATGAGCGGCCTCGCGTCGAGGAAGGCCGATGCGCAGATGGCCAACATGGACCTCGCGATCCTGAACTTCGCGCTCAACCTCGAATACCTCGAGGCGGAGTTCTACCTGCGCGGGCTGAGCGGCAGCGGCCTTTCCGCGGCCGACATCGGCGCGAGCCCGGGCGCGGTCACGGGCGGCACCGCCGTTCCGTTCACCACCACCGCCGGCGCGCAGTATGCCGCCGAGATCTCCGGCGACGAGCTGAACCACGTGCGCTTCCTGCGCGCGGCGATCACCGCGGCTGGCGGCACGCCGGTCGATCGTCCGGCGATCAACCTGTCCACCAGCTTCACGGCGGCGGCGCAGGCGGCCGGGCTGATCAACATGAACCAGACGTTCAACCCGTTTGCCGACGAGGCCAGCTTCCTGCTCGGCGCCTACATCTTCGAGGACGTGGGCGTGACCGCCTACGCAGGGGCGGCGGCGCTGATCACCAACCCCGCCTACCTGACCGCCGCCGCGCAGATCCTCGCGGTCGAGGCGTACCACGCCGGCCAGATCCGCACCCGCCTGGCGGCGGCCGGCCAGTATGCCGCCACGGCAGGCATCTCCGCGCTCCGTGCCGCGGCGTCGCAGCCGACGGCGGTGCCGGACGACCAGGGCATCCTGCTGAGCGGCGTGCTC
Source organism: uncultured Acetobacteraceae bacterium (assembly GCA_964236225.1). GTDB lineage: Bacteria > Pseudomonadota > Alphaproteobacteria > Acetobacterales > Acetobacteraceae > CAXSEF01. The sequence goes on along the minus strand of CAXSES010000069.1, from coordinate 10,271 downwards.
AACATCACGCCGACCGACTCCAACTCGCTCGTGTTCACCCGCACCACGACGCAGGTGCTCGACATCGTCTATCTCGGCGCCACTCCCTCGGCGAACAGCTTCTTCCCGAGCGGCATGAACGGCGCGATCAAGTAGGCTCGGCCATACCAGGCGACGCCGGAGGAACAGGGGCCGGGCGGCAACGCCCGGCCCCTGGATTGAGTCGCGCTTGCCGCAGGGCAAGCAAGGCTGGGCTCTCCCTCCGCCTGCCCTTCCAACGGCCCAAGAGGGCCGTCGGAACCTTTGGCAGGCACCGCCCAGACCCGCCCCTGCTTCAAGGCGGGGGGCGAGCCGCCCCTGGACCCGGCGCACCTTAAGCGAAGCCGGTCCAGGGGCGCTGCCCCTGGCGGAGTTTGAGGCAGAGCCTCAACCTTGCCTACGCTTCTGCCGCGGCCAGAACCGCCGCCGGCAGCAGCCGCGCCAGCCGCGCGGCCCACGCCGCCTCGCCCGCGGCGTCGGCGATCAGGTCCTGCCGTATCTCGATCTCCACGTGCAGCAGGCCGCGGCGCTCCGCATGCACCGGCACCGTGTAGTCGGTCAGGTCGCCGACCCGGTAGGGCTCGTTCTCCGCCACCACGAGGTCGCCCTCCGCGGCGAGCAGGTCGCGCAGCGCCAGGGACAGCCGGGCGTCGCGGTTGTAGAGCACCGCCGCGTGCATCGGCCTGCGCTCGCCCAGGTAGACCGGGGTGAAGCTGTGCAACGCCACCAGCACGCCGGGCCGGCCGGCCGCGGCGCGGCGATCGAGCAGCCCGGCGATCGCGTCGTGGTAAGGGGTGAACAGCGCGCCCACGCGCCGCGCCTTCTCCGACGGCGCCAGGCCCAGATTGCCGGGGATCGGCGTGGCCTCGCTGCATTCCGGCATGGAGCTGGGCACGCCTGGGTCGCGGTTGCAGTCGATCACCAGGCGAGAGTAGCGCTGCATCACCAGGGCCGCGTCCAGCGCCTCGGACAGCCGGGTGGCGACGCCGGCGATGCCGATGTCCCAGGCGATGTGGCGGGCAAGCTCGGCCTCCGCCACGCCCAGGCGCCCGAGCGCCTCTGGGATGCGCCGCCCGGCATGGTCTGCGGTCAGCACCAGGTCGGAGGCGCCCGCCTCGCGCAGCACCTCGACCGGCGGCGGCTCGTGGGCCGCGAGCAGCGGAACGCCGGGACACGGGGCCTCAGTAGGCATCGGCGTAGCGCCCGCAGATCTCGGCCTCGTCGAGCCCGGCGAGCGCCGCCTGCTCCGAGGCCTTGAGCATCAGGTAGGCGTCCATCAGCTCCCCTCCCATCCAGTCCCGCGCCGCGCCGTCGCCGGCCAGCGCCGCGAGCGCCGACGACAGCGAGCCCGGCAGCGCGTCGGCGGTCCCCGGGACGCGCAGGTCGCGCCGCACGCCGTCGAGCCCGGCCCGGATCAGCGCGCCAAGCGCCATGTAGGGGCTCGCCGTGGCGTCGGCGACCCGGAACTCGACGTTGAACCGGGACGAAGCTGCCTCCTCGGCATCGGCGAACACCGGACAGACCCGCAGCGCCGCGCCACGGTCGTGCAGGCCGAGATCGGCCCGGGTCGGTGCCCAGCGCCCAGGCCGCAGACGGTAGTACGACGCCACGGAGGGCGCGGCCAGCGCGCACAGCGCCGGCAGGTGGTGCAGGATGCCGGCCACGAACCCTCGCCCGAGCGCGGAGAGCTGCGCGCCGGACGAGTCGCACAGCGCCGGTCGGCCATCCGCGTCCAGCAGGCTGAGATGGATGTGGGTGCCGTTGCCGATGCCGTCGGGCGCGGGCATCGGCGCGAGGCTGGCCGCCGCCGCGCCGCGAGCGATGTCCGCGGGAACCCCTGCCTGCCCGGCGTCGTGCGGGTCGTGCCCGGATCGGGCGGGGGGATGCAGGCAGCGCGCGGCGACGGCGCGGATCAGCTCGCGGGTGATCACCGCCTCGTCGGCGGCCCGCAGCGCCGGGCGCGGGCGCACTGTGACCTCGAACTGCCGGGCGCCGTACTCCGCCATGAAGCCCTCCGGCGCCACCCCGGCCCGGGCCAGCGCCGCGAGCAGCAGGCCGCCGAAGCGCCCGGCCTCGCGCACGCCGCGCAGGCGGTACGAGGCGGGGCGGTCGGGCACGCCGGCGTAGGTGAACTCCTGCTCGAAGGCCGCGATCACCTCAAGCCCGGTCGCCTCGCGCAGCGCCGCGATCGCGCGGCGCAGGAAGCCGCGCGGGCAGCACGCCCAGGGCGCGCCCTGCGGCGTGAGCACGTCGCCGAGGCAGAACCGCTCGCCCTCGCCGTCGCCGAACCCGACATCGACCAGGGTCGAAAGGTCCGGCACCAGCGCCAAGTCGCCGAGCGTGCCGTAGGGCGTGTCGTAGATCGGCCCGAAGGCGGACATCATGATCGCGGACGGCGCGATGCCGACGCCGCGCCCGGCCCGCGACGCCAGCTCGGCCAGCAGCATGCCCTTGCCGCGCACGTGCCCCGACAAGTCGCACATTCCCACGAAGACCAGCTCGGCGGGCTCCAGGCTGGCCGGCATCGCGTCCCCCGTCGTCGCGGCGTCGGCCGCTGCGGCGCGGATGGCGGCCCGCGCATTACGGGCAGGGTCCCACGGGGAGCGCCGGGGCGGAAGGACCCATGGCCGCGCCCCGCCTGCGCGGCCCCTGACCTGCGCGGCCTGGGCAGGCTGCCGGTGCTACTTCTTGGAACCGTCCGCGTTGTACGTGCTCAGGTAGGCGATGACGTTGTTGGACTTCTCCGGGTTGTTGGGAAAGCCCGGGTAGATCATCTTCGTGCCGGGCACGAGCTTCTGCGGCCCGGCCAGGTATTTCTGCAGGGTCGCGACGTCCCAGGTCAGGCCGGAGTTCTTGTTGGCCTCGGAGTAGCTGTAGCCGGGATAGGTGCCGGCCGGACGTCCGACGACCCCGTTGAGCACCGGGCCGACGGCGTTGTGCGCATTCGGCCCGATCTGGTGGCAGGCCTTGCACACCGCGAAGGTCTTCTCGCCCGCGGCCGCGTCGCCCACGGTGTCGGAGGCGGGCGTCGCCGCGGCGGGCGGAGCGTCGGCGGGCGGAGCGGCCGCCGGGGGATCGTCGGCCATCGCGGGCGCCACGGCGAAGGGAAGCAGCGCGAGGGCGGCGAATGCCGTCCCGGTGATGATGAAGCGTCTCAAGAAAACCTCCCCTTGGCCGCAAGGCCCAACGTTTCTTGTCCGGCCACGCACCGATGATGCATGGCCCCGTCTGATGCGCGGCCCCG
>CAXSES010000069.1:3058-6909 GCA_964236225.1 uncultured Acetobacteraceae bacterium | reverse complement strand
CTGATGCGCGGCCCCGCCTGATGCGTGGCCCCGTCAGGCCGGTCTGAGTGTCCCCGGCGCGCGACTTCGTTGTCAACGCGCCGGACCCGCCCGGGCCGTTCAGCTCCTGTCGGTCTCGCTGTCGGGCCAGGCGCAGCGCCAGGTCCTGACCTGCATTTCGGGGTGGTCGCCGATCCACTGCGCCAAATAGGGCTGCGCCTCCACCATGCATTGCGCCAGCGAGCCGTGCGACTCGAACAGCATGTGCTTCTCCTGGCAGGTCCCGCCGGCGAGGGCGCACACCACGACGATCAGGTCCACCATGTTCATCGCACGCTCCCCCATGACAGCGTATGGTCCCGGGTCGGGGAATTCCAAGCGCCCGGCGTTGCGCGCGGCTAGCGCGGCAGCAGCATCTCGCCCAGGCCGAGCGCGGCCTGGTCGCCGAGCAGACGCAGTTCGGCGCGTGCCGCGACCTCGGCCGCGGCGGGGCTGAGCGGGCGCAGCGAGGCGACCAGCAGGCTGAGGAACACGCCGGGGGTCTGCCCGCTCGGCAGGAAGCCGTCCGGCGTCGGCGTCGCCGCGTGGCCCAGGACGACGGTGCCGCGCCGCAGCAGCATGCCCGCCGCGTCGCCGACCCGGCCGCACACCACCAGGGTGCCCGCGACCATGCGGCTCGCCGCGTGCGTCCCCGCGTCGCCCTCGATCACCACCAAGCCGCGCCGCAGCCGGTCGCACGCCTGCGCCCCGGCGCTGCCGCGCAGCAGCACCGTGCCGCCCTCCATGCTCGTCCGCTCCCCAGGCGCGGGGCCGGCCAGCAGCGCGCCGGCGTCGCCAGCGATCTCCATTGCGCCGCCGCGCAGGCCGGAGGCCGCGAGCCGACCCACGGAGCCGCGCAGCTCCAGCCGGCCGCCGCGCATCGCCCGGCCCGCGAAATCGCCGGCGTCGCCCTCCAGCACCAGGGAGCCTGCCTCCAGGCCCGCGCCGACATGGTCGAGCAGCGAGGAGCCGCCCTCGATCACCACGGTGTCGGCCGCGCCGGGCGACAGCTCGAACAGGTCGCCGACGGTGGGGGCGCCGCGGCCACCCGCGAGACGCAGCCGGCCCACCGCGGCCTCGTCCAGGCCGGCGAGGCGGTGCGGCGTCAGCACGGACAGGTCGAGGCGGCGCTCCGGCTCGCCGCGCAGGCGGAACCGCGTGGCGCTCACGACAGCAGCTCGCGCAGGCGATAGTGGTGACGGCCGAGCCTGCCGCCGTAGTTGCCTGCGCCGATCCTGGTGCAGCCGCGCTCCGGGCCGAGGTCGATCGCCGCGCGCAGGCCCGCGCGCATCGCGTTGGCCACCGCGCCGGGCGTCAGGCCGTCGATCACGATCTCCAGCACCGAGCCGGTGTCCTCGTCGAGGTCGGACTCCACGCTGCCGCGCAGGCTCGGGCAGTAGCGCTGGTTGGTGGACGCCATCAGCGTCGTGTACTTCGAGCCGACCTTGGAGCCGGAGCGCACGATCCCGCCCGGGAACGGCGCGATCACGTCGTCCGTCGCGGCCACCGCCTCCGCCGCCGCCTCCGCCGCGCGCAGGGTGCGCTCGGCGTCGCGGCCCATCAGGATCAGGTTGCCCCCGCCGACCGCGCCCTTGGTCAGCCCGGTGGTGCCCTCGCACACGAACTCGCCGTCCATCACCGGGACGCGCCAGAACCTGCGGCCGTCGAGCCGCTTGCTGATCTGCCAGCCGTCGCCGAAGTAGCGCAGGGTGTCGCCCATCCTCAGCGGCTCGCCGTCCAGCCCGGCGTAGCAGGCGGCGCCCGCGCAGGTCAGCACGCACTGGCCGACGCGGTTGACGAGCTGCTTCTGAAGCTCGCCCGAGGAGCCGGCGAACATCAGCACCCGCGCGCCGGGGCGGCCGTCCGGGGTCTCGGCGGGCGCCAGCATACGGTCGATGCCGGCCTCGACGCCGCAGGCGATGATCGAGGTCGCGAAGCCGGTGGCGCTGGTCGCGGCCTGGCGAGCCCAGCGCGCGGTGTCGGCGGTGACGACCAGAGCGGTGGCGCGCATGTCGAACGCTTCGGCGAAGGTGTCGTCGACCCGCACCTCTGTCATCGGCGCGGCCCCGAAGCAAGCAGGGCCAGGGGCTCTGCCCCCAATATTTGGAAGCGGGGACCCCGCCAAAGGCTCGCCTTTGGAATCCAATACTTAAGCAATGGGATCAAAGGGTCCTCGGACCCTTTGCGGGTCTGGGCAGAGCCCAGCCTTGCTTGCTGCCTCATGCCGGGCACGCCACCGTCTCGAACGCCATGACTCCCTCCGGCACGTCGAACGCGTCGTGCCGGACGCCGTAGATCTCGTCGTAGAACGCCGCCAGCCTGCGGTCGATCGCGGCGTCGAACCCCGGCCGCACCGCGAGCGCGCCGCCGCTGCCGCCGCCGACCACGCCGTCGCGGCACACCAGGCGGCCGTCCTTGAACACGAGGGCGGCGTCGCGGAACATCGCGGCGCGGTCCGCCCCGTCGCGGTAGGCGGCGATGTCGGCGCGCGCGCCCGGCGCCAGGTGGCCGCGGTCGGGGGTGCCGAGCAGGCGGGCGGGGCCGACCCGGGTCATGGCGGCGATCTCGGGCAGGGTGTACTCGCGCGACAGGGAGCGCAGCGTGGTCAGCGCCAGCGCCTCCTGGGAGACGGTCTGCATCCACTCCTCGCGCAGGTCGCGCGACATCAGCAGGGCGATCAGGTCGGGGTAGGCGGTGAACGGCGCGCCGTTGGGGTGGTCGGTGGTGAACAGCAGGCGGGCGGGGTCCTCGGAGAGCAGGAAAAGCTCCAGGCCGGCGGCCCACTGTATGGTGTTGGCGAAGGACGTGCGGCGGAAGCGGTAGGGCACGATGCCGCCGCCGTTGCCGTCGCCGTCGGCGATCGCCGACTTGGCGGGCGAGGCCTGGCCGCGCGCCCCGAACTGGCGCAGCACGTCCGAGGAGACGGTCACTGTCTGGCCGAACATCACCTGCCCGACATCGGCGGTGACGTGGGCGGGCGCGCGGTTCAGCGCCTCCGCGAGCCGGGCGGCGGCCGACGAGAAGCCGTTCTTCCCCTCGGTGCCGTAGGCGTAGAACTGGACGTGGGCGAGGTGGAGCGGCAGCTCGCTGCCCGCCTCGAGGGTCGCCAGAACCGTGTCGACCGCGCCGGGCATGCCGAGGTTGGAGCAGTGCAGGTGGACAGGGTGCGGGATGCCGAGCGCGTGCTGGGCGCGCTGCATCGCCAGCATGATGGCGCGCGAGGTGATGCCGGTGCCGGGCACCTCGTCGTCGAGGCCGAAGGCGCGCACGTTGGACTTGAAGGCGGCCGCGGCGCCAGGGTTGATGACCTTGAGGCCCAGGGCGCGCGAGCCGGTGATCGTGCGGCCCACGTAGTCCGCGACCGCGTCGTCGCCGTCGCGCAGGACGCGGAACAGGAACTCGTCGTTGCCGAGCACTGCGAGCAGGGCGCGGTCGATCACCGGGATCTGCGCCAGCTCCAGGTGCGCCTGCGTCGCGACGTGCGGCGACACGGCGGGCTCGACGACGAGCGTGTAGCCCATCGCTGCGTAGCGGCGGCCGATCGCCTCGCCGACCGGCACGGAGTCCGCGATCTCCGCGCGCAGCTCCGGCAGCAGCAGGCGCGAGGTGTTCACGTTGGTGCCGGCGATGTGGCTGTGCATGTCCAGCGCGCCGGCCATCACCACGCAGCCGGAGGCGTCGTGGGTCTCGTCCGCCGCGCGCCCCGGGCCGGGCGGGGCGACCAGGCGGCCGTCCTCGAACCACAGGTCGGCGGTGCAGTCGTGGCCCTGGGTGGGGTCGATCACCCGGCCGCCGCGCAGGCGGGTCAGCATGAGCGCGGGCGGGTCAGCATG
>CAXSES010000069.1:1872-2958 GCA_964236225.1 uncultured Acetobacteraceae bacterium | reverse complement strand
GGGCGGGTCAGCATGAGCGGTCCTCCACCAGGGCGGCGATGCGCGCGATGACGTCGGACGCGCGCGCGACGGCGGACGGCGCGGAGGCGGCGTGGTGCGCCAGGCCGCCGAGCGACGTGTCGTGCACCACGCCGTCGTGGTCGATGCCGGCGCGGCCCACGGTGAAGGCGACCTGCGGCGGCGTGGCGAAGGCGGCGCCGGCGGCGCAGAGCGCGACCACCGGCAGGTGCGAGGCCCAGTCCGGGGCGGGCGCGTCGCCGGTGCACAGCCACAGCACCGCGTCGGCCTCGCCCGACCCGACGAGCCGGGCGGCGTCGTGGCGCCAGGGGTCGTGCGAGGCGACGCCGCCCTCGAAGCCCACTGGCAGGGGGAAGCCGGTCAGCCAGGCGCAGGCCTGCGCGGCGCCGGCCGCGTTGCCTGCGGCGGGGATCGGCAGGCCGGCGAACCGGGTCCTCGCGTTCAGCGCGTCGACCAGGCCGCAGATCGTCTCGACGACAAGGCCGTCGATTCGCGAGGCCGACCACACGATCACCCCGTAGGACGCGGCGGCGAGCAGGCCGGCGCAGCGCGCGGCCTCGTCCGCGCCTGGCGGCAGGCGGCGGCCGCCGACCGCGGCACGCACCTGGCCGAGCAGCCGGGCGAGCCCCTCGGGGCCGGCGCCGAACGCCTCCCCGGGGCGGCCCGCCGCGCCGGTCGCGCCGGGGCACAGGCGGATCACCGTGCGCGGCCGGCCGGGGAACAGCGTCGGCGGGCCGGCGAGGCGCAGGCGCTCCTCCATCCCCGGCCAGTCCTGCTCCAGGCCGTCGCCGACGAGGACGACGAGGTCGGCGCGGGCGCGGGCCTGCAGCGGGGTGGTGGTGATCCAGCCGGCGGTGCGCATCACGTCGAGGTCGCGCAGCGTGGCGCGCGAGGCGCGGTGGTCGGCGACCCCGTCGAGGCGGCGGGCCAGCCTGATCGCTGCCTCGATGGCGGCGATGTCTGCGTCGAGCCCGGCGATCGCGGCGCGTCGGCTGCGGCCGAGCACGGCGGCGGCGGCGGCGGCGGCCTCGTCGAGCGTGGCGGGCTGGCCGCGCACCAGGGCGGTGC
>CAXSES010000069.1:0-1772 GCA_964236225.1 uncultured Acetobacteraceae bacterium | reverse complement strand
CAGGCCCCGTGACGTCAGGCATCATACTTGATGTAGGAGAAACGCGCGTCGCCCGTGGGGGTGCCTTCGAGGCCGGCCCCCTCCCTGGCGGGCTGCCAGTGCACGACGTCCTCGATCTTGGCGGCGAGGGCGAAGTCCTTGTCGGTGATGCCCTTGGCGGAATGGTTGGTGAGGCGAACCTCGACCCAGGCGTAGGACAGGGTCATGTCCGGGTGGTGCCAGGCCGCCTCGGCCAGGTGGCCGACGGTGTTGACCACCATCAGCGTGCCCTTCCAGCCGGTGGTGCGATAGGTGCGCCTGATCCAGCGCCCGTCGAGCGTCCAGTGCGGCAGGTCGCGAGCCAGGCGCTCGCGAATCTCCGCTTCCGTGTAGGTCGTGTCGGCCATCTTGCCTCCGGGAGCAGGCTGCGCGCGGCGCGTGTCCGGAGCCCGCGCCGCGCCGGTTGCCGGCACTGGCCTGCGGTTGCGTCCGGCGGCGGCCATGGTGCAGCATTCGCCATGGCACCCGCAACCCGTCACCTCCCGCGCTCCCCGCCGCCGGGACCGCGTTCCGGGTCGCGGCGAGGCCGGTTCCCGGCGGCCCGGATGGCGGCGACCCCTGCGTCGCGGACCGCGCTGGCGGCGCCCCCACGCAGGGCGGGGCACGCCGCGCCGCGGGCGGGGGCCGGCGCATGAGCGATGCGGGCTGCGAGGCGCGCGACGACGCGGCGGTGCTGCCGGCGGCGGTGACGCTGTCGTGCACGGCGCGGCTGCATCTCGGGTTCCTCGACCTCAACGGCGGGCTGGGACGGCGCTTCGGCAGCATCGGGCTGTCGCTGGACCGGCCGCACACCGCGCTGCGCCTGGCGCGCGCCACCCGGCAGGGCGTCGCCGGGCCGGAGTCGGACCGCGCCGGCGCGCACCTTGCCGCCATGCAGCGCCACCTCGGGCTCGACGCGCCGCTCGCCCTGGAGATCCGCTCCGCGATCCCGGCGCATTCCGGCCTCGGCTCGGGAACCCAGCTCGCGCTGCTGGTGGCGAGCGCGGTGCGGCGGCTGCACGGGCTGGCGGACGATCCGCGCGGCGACGCCCGGCGCCTCGGCAGGGGCGGACGGTCCGGCGTCGGCATCGGCCTGTTCCAGGCGGGCGGCCTGGTGGTCGATGGCGGCCCGCGCGTGGCCGGGGCGGGCGGGGCAACCGGGGCGGGCGGGGCGGGGGGACAGCGGACGGGGGGCGCGGCCGGCCGGGACGCGGACGGGGATGGGGACGCGGCGCCGCCGCTGCTGTGCCGGCTCGCGGTGCCGCAGGACTGGCGGGTGCTGCTTGTGCTCGACCACGCGGCGCGCGGCCTGTCCGGCGCGGGCGAGCGCGCGGCGTTCGCGTCGCTGGCCCCGATGCCGCACGCCGTCTCCGGCGAGATCTGCCGCCGCGTGCTGATGCAGGCGCTGCCGGCGGTGGCGGAGGCGGACCTCGCGGCGTTCGGCGAGGCCGTCACGCGCGTGCAGGCGCTGCTCGGCGACCATTTCGCGCCGGCGCAGGGCGGGCGCTTCACCAGCCCCGCGGTCGGGGGCGTGATGGCGGCGCTGGCGGCGGCCGGCGCGGTCGGCGTCGGGCAAAGCTCCTGGGGTCCGAGCGGCTTCGCCTTCGTCGAGGGCGACGCGGCGGCGGCACGGCTGCGCGACGCCGTGCCCCTGCCGGCAGGGGTGGAGTTGCTGGTCTGCCGCGGGCTCAATCGCGGCGTGGCGCCGGACTGACGCCGGCGGCTTGACAGGAAGCAAGGCTGGGCTCTGCCCA
>CAXSES010000068.1:0-11434 GCA_964236225.1 uncultured Acetobacteraceae bacterium | reverse complement strand
GCAAGGCCAGGGCTCTGCCCTGGACCCGCCAGGGGGAGCCCCCCTGGACCGGCTTGACTTAAGTACTGGACTTCAACGGCGAGCCCTTGGGGGGATCACCGCTTCCAGGCATTAGGGCAGAACCCCTGGCCTTACTTGCCTAGCAGGTCATCAAGGCGCGTTGAAACAATAAGGCACAGGCAGCGCGGCGGATTGCGGCCAGTCATCCGGCACAGAAAAGCGAAAAGCAGGCCGCGATGTCAGCGCCGGGCGACAGCCCCGCCGCGGCGAACGCGCCACACCTGGACCCGCAGCGCCACCCAGGCCACCAGCCCCGCGACCAGCACCACCGGCAGCAGCATCGCCACCAGCCATGCCGCCAGCAAGGCGCCAATCACCGCCAGGCCCAGCACGGCCACCAACGCTGCCGCCACCCCGATGCGCAGGCCCCAGGCGGAACGCCGCAACGGCGTCCGGAAACCGCCATCGGGGGTCATGTCCAGAATCGGCGAGGCCTGCTGCGACCAGGGTGGCGAACGGACGGGATCTTGCTTGATCATCGCATCGAAATGGTTCGGCGGCGCAGGCCAGTCAAGCTCGGTCGGCGCCGGGCGGCGGGTCAGCCTGGATCACGACGGCAGCAAGACGGCCAGACAGCAGGCAGGACCGGAGCCTGCCCAGACCCGCCATGCCTGGAGTTCCTCGGGAAACCCCCTCCTTGAAAAACGGATTCCAAGAGCTTGCCTTTGGCGGAGTTTGAGGCAGAGCCTCAACCTTGCTTGCTTCCCATCCCTGTCACTCTCCCCACGACGACTCCTGGCCACCTAGCCGCCGGACCCTGCCCCCGCTTGCCCTCGTCGGCGGCGCGCCACAGGTACCACGCGGCGGCGGATCGATGCGGGGCGAAGGCGAGGCCGAGGCGCGCCAGCTCGCGCGGCGTGGGCTGGGCCGCCAGCCCCTGGATGCGACGCCAGCCCTCGCGCACCGCGAAGTCGCCGACCGGCAGCACGTCCGGCCGCCCCAGGGTGAAGATCAGCAGCATCTCCACCGTCCAGCGCCCCACCCCGCGCAGCGCCGTCAGCCGCTCGATCAGCGCCTCGTCCGACAGCCGCGCCGCTGCCCGGCGCGTCGGCACCGCGCCGCCCAGCGCGCCCTGCGCGATGTCGCGGATCGCCGCGATCTTGGCCCCGGAGAACCCGCAGGCCCGCAGCACGGCCGCCTCCGTCGCGAGCAGCCGCTCCGGGCGGGGGAACGCCTCGCCCGGGTGCAGCGCCAGCATCCGCCCCAGGATCGCCTCCGCCGCCCGCCCGTGGAGCTGCTGGTGCGCGATCGCGCGGACCAGCGCCTCGTACGGCTCGCGCTGGCGGTCCACCACTAGCCGGCACGGCCCGATCCGCCCGATCAGCGCCGCCAGCGCCGGGTCGCAGCCGCCGAGGTGCCTGCGCGCCGCGCCGCGCCCGCCCTGCCCTGTGCCATGCTCCGACGCCGCGGGGGCGGGAGGCAGGGCCGCCTCCCCGTTCGCGCCGGGCGCCGCGACGGACGGCGCGGCGCCGGCGAACCCGCCTCGCCTGTGCTCAGGAGGCTCGACGGAACCCGCCCTCGCCCTAGCCGAGACGCGCGAGGTGGCAGTCTGGCGGCAGCACGCCGTCGTAGCGGGTCCAGACCTGGGTCTGGCCGAACAGCGGCAGGCCGATGTAGCCGCGCAGGTGCAGCAGCGTGTCGCGGCCCAGCCACAGCTCGGCGTCGTACACCTTGCCGTTGTTGGGATTGATGATGTCGCCCTTCCACAGGTTGGGCTCGGTCGCGTGGAAATCGCGGATGATGGTCTCGCGGCACTCCGGCTGCCCGTGCAGGTCGAGCGGCACGCCCTGCGCCGGCCAGTCGGACATGCCGACGATGCGCCCGCACAGCCCGCCCGCGCACGGCTCGATGTCGATCACGGTGGAGCGGTCCTTGGTCAGCCAGCGTCCGGTGACGGCAGGCGCCGCCTGCGCCCGCACCGGCTGCGACAACGTCACCGCCGCGACCAGCGCCACCGCCGGGCGGAGCAGCCGCAGGACTCTCGACGCGATCCCTCCCATGCCGCCCCCTGTTGCGCTCCGGGCCGAGTATGGGCGGCCCATGGCCGTTGTCCAAGCGGCGCGGCGCGTCGTGGGTGGGCTGTCCTGGCGGCGTCGCGCGTCGGCCAGGGACGGACACAGGGCGGGAGAAAGCAGGCAGGTTCGAGGCTCTGCCTCAGACTGCGCCAAAGGCCTGCTCCTGGGGTCCTCCTCCTGGAGGAGTTATGCCAGCGGCCTTTGGTCTTGAGCGGCCAGGCAGGCAAGGAAGGCCAGGGGCTCTGCCCCCCATGCCTGGAAGCGGGACCCCGCCAAAGACTTGCCTTTGGAAACCACGAGTTAAAGAAAGGCCGGTCCAGGGGGGCTCCCCCTGGCGGGTCCAGGGCAGAGCCCTGGCCTTGCTTGCCACCTTCGCTTTCGACCCCGCGCCGGTCCCGCGACCAGTCAGGCCGCCTGCAGCAGCGGGTCCAGCTTGCCTGCCCGCTCAAGCGCCATCAGATCGTCGCAGCCGCCGATCGCCTGCCCGTCGATGAAGATCTGGGGCACCGTGGTCTGCCCGCCCGACCGCCGCGTCGCCTCGGCGCGTTCCGGCGTGCCGGACCCCGCCTTGATCTCCGTGACCTCGACCTTCTTGGACCGGAGCAACTGCATCGCCCGCGTGCAGTAGGGGCACCAGGCCTGCGTGTACACCTCGACCTTGACCATGCTCACTCCTCGTCCCCGAGCCACGCGGCCGACCGTCGCGGCCGGTTGCTTCCCTCGTCTGCCACCCTTTCCCCGTCTTCTCCACCCCGTGCTCCATCCTCCCCGTCCTGTGATCCATCATCTTCGGGCAGCGGCGCGGCGCCCGGCTCGCCGCCGGCCCGCGCGGCGGCGAGCACGTCCACCGACGCGGCGCCCGCCGACAGCAGAGCCGCGGCGCAGGCTCGCGCGGTCGCGCCCGTGGTCAGCACGTCGTCGATCAGCAGCACGCGGCGCCCCGCCAGCAGCGCGCGCCGGTGCGGCCGCACCACGAACGCACCGGCCGCCGCCGCCTGCCGTTCGGACCCGGTCCGCCCGCGCATCGAGGTCGCGGGGCCGCGGCGGGCCAGCAGGTCCTGCACGACCGCAGTGCCGCTGAGCCGCCCGAGCCGCGCCGCCAGCAGCCCCGCCTGGTTGTAGCGTCGGCGCAGCAGCCGCCAGCGATGCAACGGCACCGGCGCCAGCAGGTCCGCCTCGCGCAGCAGCGCCTCGCCGGCCCGCGCCATGTGCCCGGCCAGCAGCCGCGCCAGGTCGCCGCGGTCGCCATATTTCAGCCCCAGGATCAGCGGCGCCGAACGACGATCGTAGCGCAGCGCAGCGCGCGCCGCGCGCCAGGGCGGCGGCGAGCGGCGGCACTCCTCGCAGCGCTGCTGCGCCCCACCCAGCGCCGCGCTGGCGAACGCCCTGCCGCAGCCGCCGCAGCACGGCTCGCCCACGAACACCAGGGCCCCGTAGCACGCGGCGCAGAAGCTGCCAGTGCGGTCCACCGGCCGCTCGCAGGCCGGGCAGTGCGGCGGCAGCATCAGGTCCAGCGCCGCCGCCCCACCCCAGGCCAGGCCGTGACGCAGCCGCACCCCGAGGCCGGCCCAGCTCGCCCGGCCGCCGTCGCTCGCGCAGCCGTCGCACGCGCGGCCGTCGCACGCGCGCACGACGTCTCGCGGCCTCATGGGGATGATCCGGGCATGCGCGCACCCTGTCCTGGCCGCCGGGCGAAATGCTCGTCAGGGTTGCATCGTATGCGGGCAGCGGGGTTGCATGTCACGTCGCGCGATGCACATCGTCGCCCATGAGCGATGCCCACGTGTTCGACCGCCGCGCCGTGCGTCTGCACCGCGACCGCGCCGCCGCCGGCGTGGCGGCGGTGGGCGGCGTGCTGCGCGAGGTGGCGGACCGGCTGCTCGACCGGCTCGACGACACCACGCGGCGCTTCACCGCGGCGCTCGACCTCGGCGGGCGCGGCGTGGTGGCGCCGATGCTGCGCGCGCGCGGCATCGACGTGGTGAGCTGCGACCTGTCCGCGCGCATGGCCGCGCGCAACGGCGGCCCCGCCGTCGCCGCCGACGAGGAGGCGCTGCCCTTCGCGCCGGAAAGCTTCGACCTGGTGGTCGCCAACCTGTCGCTGCACTGGGTCAACGACCTGCCGGGATGCCTCGTGCAGCTCCGGCGCGCGCTGCGGCCGGACGGACTGTTCCTGGCCAGCCTGCCCGCGCTCGGCACGCTGGACTCGCTGCGCTCGGGCCTGACCGAGGCGGAGCTGGCGCTGTGCGGCGGCGCCTCGCCGCGCGTCTCGCCGTTCGCGGAACTGCGCGACTGCGCCGCCCTGCTGCAGCGCGCCGGCTTCGCCATGCCGGTCGCGGATTCCGACGAGCTGACGCTGCTGTACGCCGACCCCCTGGCGCTGCTGCGGGAGCTGCGCGCCGCCGGCGAGACCAACGCCGTGAGGCTGCGCGAGCGGCGCATCCCGCCGCGCGAACTGTTCCTCGCGGCGCTGGCCTCCATGCCGCAGCAGGACGGCCGCCTGGCCGTGCGGCTGCGCCTCGCCATGATGACCGGCTGGGCGCCGAGCCCGGACCAGCGGCCCGCCGCCCCGCGTGGCAGCGGCCGGGTGAGCCTGGCGGAGGCCCTCGGGCGGCCGGACCCCGTGCCGTAATCCCGGAGCCGTGCGGACCGGAACGACCCGCCGGTGCCGGCGGGTGGCACCCTGGTGCTTGGCCACGAGAATCCTTGAGCCGTCGGCCAGGATGATCGTCACGGCGGCCGCAACGCTGAACTCCACGTCGCTGACGCAGGCCGGGCCGGAACCCTGCTCGTCCAACCAGGTCCGCACGATGCCCGAGACGGCTCCCGGGTCGTCTGTCCCGAACACGCTGCGGGCAAGAAGCCGGTCTTCGGGGTCTGCCCATCCCTCAATCATTGCGGCTTGTGTCAACGGCCCAAGGCAATGGCAGGTCAGGCAGGCAAGGCCGGGCTCTGCCCAGACCCGCCAGGGCGAGCCGCCCTGGACTGGCCTTTCCTGAGTCGTTGACTTCGGAGGCGAGCCTTTGAGCGAGTTTGGGGCAGGGCCTCAACCTTTCGTGCTTGCCCGCCCGGCGACAACTGCCGCTCATCGGCACCGGGCTCACGCCTGCGCAGCGTGTGCTATGGCGTTGCCGCAGCGCGGAGAACGACGTGGACCAGGACGGACGGGACCGCGACGATGGCGAGGACACGGACGCCGTCGGCGCGCTGCACCGTCGCCTGAGCGACGCCGACCCCGAGCAGCGCCTCGTGCACATCCTGCGCCTGATCGAGGACGCCACCGACGCCTGCCTCCGGCTGCCCGAGGTGGAGGGCGTGCGCCTGGCGCTGCCGGGCCTGCGGCTGGACGCCGCGACGCTGCGCCCGCACGTCGAGCGCGCCGGCGTGCCGCCCCCGTGGTGGCACGAGGAGTCCGGGGCGGCGCGGCTGCACGGCGCGGTGCTGCGCGGCGCGATGCTGCAGGAGGCCGTGCTCGACGGCGTCGACCTGACCCGCGCCGACCTGAGCGACGCGGCGCTGCGCTCGGCCTCGCTGGCCGGGGCATGCCTGGAGGGGGCGTCGCTGGCGCGGGCCGACCTGACCGGGGCCGACCTCGCGCGAGTGCGCGCCAGCGAGGCCGACCTGCGCGACGCGCTGCTGGAGGATGCGCGCTTCCCCGGCGCGGTGCTGCGCTTCGCCCGTCTCGGCGGCGCGCTGCTGGAGCATGCCGACTTCACCGACGCCGATCTGTGGGGCGCGAAGCTGGACGGCGCGGAGATGCCGTATGCCACGCTGCGTCGGGCGGTGGCGCAGGAGGCGTCGATGATCGGCACCGACCTGTCCGGCGCCAGCCTGGAGGAGGCGGACCTGCGCAAGGCCGACCTGTCCGGCGCCAGGCTGCGCGGCGCCGACCTGCGCGGCGCGCTGCTGGCCGGCGCGAAGCTGCGCGGCGCGGACCTGACCGACGCCAGCCTGCCGCGCGCCAACCTGTCGACCTGCGACCTGCACCACGTCCGCCTCGCCGGCGCCTGGCTGGAGAGCACGCGGCTGCGGGCGGACCAGCTCGGCGGCGCGCTGGGCGAGGAGGTCGCAGGCGACTACGACGCCGCGCGCCAGGGCTACCTCAACCTCGAGCAGAATTTCCGCGACCTCGGCGTGCCTGACTCGGCGAGCTGGGCGTACCGGCGGGCGCGGCGCATGGGCAAGCGGCACACGCGCGGCCTGGCGCGCCAGGCGCTGCGCGAGCGGCGGTGGCGCGACGCGGCCCTCAACGCGGCGCTGACCGCCAGCGACAGCTTCGCGGAGTGGCTGTGCGACTACGGCGAGAGCCTGCCCCGCGTGCTGCGCGCCTTCGTCGCGGTGCTGCTGTGCTTCGCGCTTTACTACGCGGCGAGCGGCAGCCTGCTGCACGAGGTGGCCGGGCCGAACGGCCCGGTGCTGCGGCCGAGCCAGGCGCCGGGCGACATCCTGGGCTTCTCGTTCCTGGAGATGTGCACCTCGTCCACGCCCGACATCGGCCTGCGCCCCGCCAGCCGCCTCGTGCTGTTCGTGGCCAGCCTGCAGTACATCGTGGGTGTCGTGCTGATCGGGCTGTTCGGCTATGTGTTGGGCAATCGCATCAGACGATAGGGAAACGACCATGGGCGAGAAAAGCCAGGGCACCACGCCGGCCCGGACCGGGGGCCGCAAGCCCGTGCTGCTGGTCAGCCGGCGCATCCCGCCCGCCGCGGAGGCGCGCGCGCGGCGCGACTACGACGTCCGCCTCAACGAGACAGACGAGCCGTATGACGCCGCCGAGCTGCTTGCCCGCGCCGAGGGCGCGGACGCCGTCATCGTCACCCCCGCCGACAAGATCAGCGCCGAGACCATCGGCCGCCTGCCCGGGAGCGTGCGCGCCTTCGCGACCTTCAGCGTCGGCTACGACCACGTCGACGCCGCCGCCCTGCGCGCCCGCGGCACGCCGTTCGTCAACACCCCCGACGTGCTCTCGCAGGCCACCGCCGAGCTGGCCGTGCTGCTGATACTGGCTGCCTGCCGACGCGCCGGCGAGGGCGAGCGGCTGGTCCGCTCCGGCGGCTGGAAAGGCTGGGCGCCGACCATGATGCTGGGCGCGCAGGTGTCCGGAGCGAAGCTCGGCATCATGGGCATGGGCCGCATCGGCCGCGAGGTCGCCCGCATGGCGCGCGGCTTCGAAATGCAGATCCACTACCGCGACCTCCAGCGCCTGCCCGAATCCATTGTCGGCGACGCGATCTTCCACGGCGACGACGACAGCTTCCTCGCCGAATGCGAGATCCTCTCTCTCAACGCCCCCGGCGGCGCCGGCACCGCGAGCTGGCTGGATGCCGCGAGAATCGGGAAGCTGCCGCACGGCGCTGTCGTGGTGAACACGGCGCGCGGCACGCTGGTCGACGACGCGGCGCTGATCGCGGCGCTCAGGTCCGGGCGCGTCGCGGCGGCGGGGCTCGACGTGTTCGCGGGCGAGCCGGACCTGAACCCCGGCTACCTGGAGCTGGAGAACGCGGTGCTGCTGCCGCACCTCGGCAGCAACCCGCTCAGGACGCGCGAGGCGATGGGCGTGCTGGTGCTCGACGGTCTCGACGCGATCTTCGCGGGGCGGGAGCCGGCGAACCTCGTAAGGTGAGACCAGCGGCCGAATGAGATGAGCGTTCAGGCAAGCAAGGCTGGGCTCTGCCCAGACCCGCCAGGGGCGAGCCGCCCCTGGACCGGCATCTTTTAAGGAGTGGATTCCAGAGGCGAGCCTCTGGAGTCCAATGCTCAAGTAGAGCCGGTCCAGGGGGGCTCCCCCTGGCGGGTTCCCGCTTTCAAGCATGGGGCAGAGCCCTGGCCTTGCCTGCCTCACTCCGACGAGAACGCCGCGACCAGTCGCGCGATCGGGTCCCACGCGTAGGCCACCTGCGGCACCGACATCCCGGCGACGAGCACGCTGTCCGCCATCACCGCGCGCCCGCCGATGCGCTCGTAGAACCAGCGGCTCGGGTTGTCGCGCAGCACCCAGCAGAATGCGGAGCGGCAGCCCAGTCCGGCCAGGTGCGCCGCTCCCGCCCCGATCAGGCGGCGGCCCAGGCCGCGCTCGCGCCAGTCGTCGAGCACGTAGAGCGTCTCGATCTCCCCTTCGCCGAGCGGGCTGGCCGGCTGCGGGTGCGCGTCCGGGCCGCCGGTGCCTGGGTCGCCAGTGCCTGGGTCGCCGAAGTTCGGAGCGCCGAAGTTCGGATCGCCAAAGCTCGGGGCGGGAGCCGCAGGGTGCGGCGGTCCGAGGGCTGCGTCCGGCCGCGACGGCGTGCCCCACTGCGTGATGCGCCTGGCTCGGCCCACGGTCACGAAGCCGGCGATGCGGGGCACGCTGACGACGGCGGCGACGAACACGCCGCCGTCGCGGATGGTGCGCTCGTATTCCGCCGCCTTGCGCCGCGCCGACAGCCCCGCGAGGTAGGCGTCCGGCAGCAGGCCCGGATAGGCGCTGCGCCACGCGGCGACGTGCACCGCGGCGATCGCGGCCGCGTCGCCCGGCCGCGCGCGGCGGATCGCGATCATGCCTCGCGGTGCCCGGACCCGGCCTGCGCCGGGACGTGGCCGGGCACCGCCGTGTCCGTCACGCCGGCATCGCCCGCCTCGATCCGCGTCGTGTCGGCGTCGTCCGAATGCTCCGAGGGTTGCAGGCCAGCCCCGGTCGTCGCGGGCGTGCCGACGGCGCGTTGCAGCACCGCGGCGAAGAACCCGTCCGTGCCGTGCCGGCGCGGCGTCAGGCTCAGGTAGGGACCCGGCCCGGGCGGCGGCGAATCCAGCGTCCAGGTCTCGGCGAGCGGCACGGCGTGGAACTCCGGGTGGCGCGACACGAACGCCTCGACCTGCGCCTCGTTCTCGTCGGGCAGCAGGGAGCAGGTCGCATACACCAGCCATCCGCCCGGGCGCACCAGGCGGGCCGCGTCGTCCAGGATGCGCGCCTGCTTGGGCAGCAGCTCGTCGAGGTCCAGCTCGCGCAGCCGGTATCGCGCGTCGGGGTTGCGCCGCCAGGTGCCGGTGCCGGTGCACGGCGCGTCCACCAGCACGCGGTCGAAGCTGCCGCCGCGCCGCTTGACCCATTTGTCTCCGGGCTCGATCAGGTGGCGCTCGACGTTGTGCGCCCCGGCGCGGCGCAGGCGGCGTGTGGCGCCGTCCAGTCGCGGGCGGGACACGTCGCAGGCGACCACGTGGCCGCGGTTGCCCATCGCCGCCGCGATCGCCAGCGTCTTGCCGCCCGCGCCCGCGCACCAGTCGGCGACGCGCATGTCCGGGGCGGCACCCACCATGGCGGCGACGAGCTGGCTGCCCTCGTCCTGGATCTCGACCAGCCCGGTCTGGAAGGCGGGGCCGGAGGTCACGGCGCGCCGGCCCGGCACGCGCAGCCCCCAGG
Organism: uncultured Acetobacteraceae bacterium; assembly: GCA_964236225.1. GTDB lineage: Bacteria > Pseudomonadota > Alphaproteobacteria > Acetobacterales > Acetobacteraceae > CAXSEF01. Next base: position 1,966 of record CAXSES010000068.1, on the reverse strand, counting down.
GCGAGAGCGGCGTCGGCTCGGCGGCGATCCCTTCGCGCTCCAGCGCCGCCCTGCCCTGCTCGCGCGTGCCGCGCAGCAGGTTGACGCGCAGGTCGAGCGGCGCCGGCTCCGACAGCGCCGACAGCTCGGAGTCCAGGGTCTCGCCGAAGCGCGCGGCCAGGCGCGGCAGGACCCAGTCCGGCACCTCCAGCCGCACCGCGTCCGGCATCTCCGGGTGCACCAGCGTGTGGCTCTCGACCACCAGCAGCGCCTCGCGCTCCTGGGCGATCAGCGTGGCCGGGGCGTACTGGCCGCCGGAGAAGCTCTGCGCCACCCCGGACGCCGACCAGCCCTCCATCAGCAGCGACGCCGCGATCAGCATCCTGGGCGTGGGCGCGGTGCCGCCGCGCTCCACCCACCAGCCCAGACGGCGCCGTGCCCGCAGCACCGCCCAGGCGCGATCCGACACGGCGCGGCGGTCGCCGGAGCCGATGAACCGCCGGGCGCGGAAGAAGTCGTTGGCCACCGCATCGGCGGGGCGGCGGATGCGCTCCTCCACCTCGGTCAGCAGCTCGATCGCTGCGGCGAGGCGTGCGCCGGGGGTCATGCGCGCAATCCCGGCAGCGCGTCGGCGAGGCCGTCGAGGCAGGGCAGGATCGCGGCGCTGCCGGCCAGGCCGCACTCCATGGGCCGGGCGTGCCGGTTGATCCAGCACGCCCCGAAGCCGAACACCGCCGCGCCACACGCATCCCACGGGTTCGACGACACGAACGCGATCCCGGACGCGGCACAGGCGAGATGCGCGGAGCCCAGGGCGCAGGCGCGCGGGTCGGGCTTGAAGGTGCCCACGGCCTCCACGCTCAGCAGCGCGTCGAACAGGGGGGCGCGGGGAGAGTGCGTCGGGGACATGGTGGTTCCTTGTCGGGGCGCAGCGTCGCCCGGACCCGTGGCCGGACAGCCCTGGGCCGGGCTCGTGGGCCCTGCCTTGTCGGCCGGCGGCGCCGCAAGCGGGCCCCTGGTCCGGGCCGCGCCGTCCCGGTCAGTCCGGCAGGCGGGGCAGCGCAGGCCCCTCGCCGGGCGGCGTGCGGGCAACGTTGGTGGTCATCGCCAGCAGCGTGTAGTAGCCGCTGATCCCCGCCATATCCATCACGCCCTTCTCGCCGAAGCGGGCCAGCGCGGCGGCGTAGGTCGGGTCGCTGACCGAGCGGTTGCGGTGCAGCTCTGTGGTGAACGACCAGGCCGCCTCTTCCTCGTCGCTCATGGGTGCCGGTCGGCGGCCCTCGGCGATGGCCTGCACCGTCTCAGGCGCCACCCCGACCTTGAGCGCGATCGGCCGGTGGATCTTCCATTCCAGGTCCTGCGTCCATTCACGCGCCGTCAGGAGGATGACGAACTCGCTGATCCGCTGCGGCAGGGCGCTCCTGTAGCGCAGGTAGTCGCCCATGGCGCGGGCGCTGGTCATCAGCTCCGGGCTGCGCAGCAGCGGCACGAACGGTCCGAACACCTCCACCTTGCGCGCCTGCTCGAACGCCTCGGACGCCGTCTTCTGCTCCGGGGTGAGCTGGTCGGGCGCGAGCGGAGGCATGCGGTCCTGCGCCAGGGCAGAGCCGCACAGCAGGCACGCGACGACGGCAGGGCGGATCGGACTCATGGGGGCTTCCTCACGACGGCGTGGCAGGACAGAAAGCAAGGCTGGGCTCTCCCTCCGCTGCCCATTCCAATGGCCCAAGCGGGCCATCGGAACCTTTGGCCAGCTCCGCCCAGACCCGCCAAGGGGGGAGGCCCCCCTGGACAGGACTATCGCATATGGAACGGGCTCGCCGACTTTGGCCCGCCATCGCCTTCCGTATGGAGCCAACGTCGGCGAAAAGCCCCGGAACAAGCACCCGGCAAGCCTCTCGGAATGCTTGAAAATCCATATGCAATAGCCCTGCCCCCCTGGACCGGCTTTTCTTAAGTATTGGATTCCAAAGGCGAGCCTTTGGCG
>CAXSES010000067.1:1814-11467 GCA_964236225.1 uncultured Acetobacteraceae bacterium | reverse complement strand
CGAGGCCCTTTGCGGGTCTGGGCAGAGCCCAGCCTTGCTTGCCAACCCGGCCGCAGACCCTACGGCAGGAACGGCTGGTTGCGCTGGAGGCTGTTCCTCGACGGCAGCTCGGACGCGGCCCATCCGCCGCCCAGCGCCTGGATCAGCACCACGCTGGCGACGAGGCGTTCCTGCTGCAGCGTGATGAAGGTCTGCTCGTTGCTCAGCGCCAGCGCCTGCGCAGTGACCACGGCGGTGTAGGCCTGCGTGCCCGCGCGGTACTCGTTCAGCGTGATCTCGACCGAGCGCCGGGAGTCCGTGACCGCGGCCTGCGACACGGAGAGCTGCTGGTCGAGGATGCGCAGCGCGGCCAGCTCGTCCTCGACCTGCTGGAGCGCCACCAGCACGGTCTGGCGGTAGGTGGCGACGCTCTCGTCGTAGGTGGCGCGCGCGGCCGCGACCTGGGCGGTGCGCGCGCCGCCGGCGAACAGCACCTCGCTGGCGGAGGAGCCGAGCGACCAGACCTGGTTGCCCGCGGAGAACAGCGAGCCGAGCGGCGAGCCGCTGTAGGTGAGCAGGGCGGACAGGCTGATCGTCGGGTAGTAGGCGGCGACGGCGGCGCCGATCAGGGCGTTCTGCGCCGCCACCTGCCGCTCGGCCGCCGCGATGTCGGGCCGGCGCTGCAGCAGCGTCGCGGGCAGGATCGCCGGGATGGTCGGGATCGCGCGGGCCAGCGACGTGGGCGGCAGCGTCAGCTCCGCGGGCGCCCGGCCGGCGAGCACGGCGATGGCGTGCTCGTACTGCGCGCGCGCGATCCCGGCGTTGATGAGCTGCGCCTCCGTGGTCTCGAGCAGCACCTGCGCGGTCAGAGTGTCCGAGCGCGCCACGACGCCCGCGTCATACTGGTTCCTCGTGATCTGCAGAGAGCGGCGGTAGTCGGCCACCGTGCGGGTGAGCAGCGCGATGACCGCGTCCGCGGCGCGCAGGTCGAAGTAGTCGGTGGCCAGCGTCGCCTGCGCGGAGAGCCGGGCGTTGGCGACGTCGGCGGCACTCGCCTGGGCGTTGGCGACGCCGCTCTCGACCTGGCGGCGGATGCGGCCCCACACGTCCAGCTCCCAGTCCAGCGAGCCCTGCGCGTTGTAGGTCGTGCGCGGCCCGGACCCGCCGCTCAGCGAGGTCGCCGACGTGCCGCTGCTGGTGACGCCGCCCGCCGTGCCGCCCGTCGTGGCTCCCGTGGTGCCGACGCCGTTGGTGATCGCGCCGGTGCCGCCGACCCCTCCGCCCGTGGCGCCGCCCGTCGTGCCGCCCGTGGTGCCAGTGGTGGTCGGGACGCCGGTGGTGTTGGTGGTGCCGCCGGTGAGGGCGGAGTTGAGGCTGATGCTGTTCGAGCCGCCGCCGCTGCCGGAGCGGGTGAGCCCGCCGCCAAGCGTGGCCTGCGGGAACAGGTTGGCGCGGTCCTCGTCCACCACGGCGCGCGCGACACGGTAGGCGGCCTCGAACTCGCGCAGCGTCTGGTTGCCGCGCGCCACCTCGCGCTCCAGCGCGTCCAGCACCGGGTCGTCGTAGACCCGCCACCAGTCTCCCTTGGGCAGCGCGTCGGCGGGCGTGGCCACGGTCCAGCCCGGCAGCTCCTTGTAGGCGGCGCTGACCGGCGCGGCGGGACGGCGGTAGTCCGGCCCGACCATGCAGCCCGGCAGCGCGAGCAGCACGGCGGCGCGGGCCGCCCAGGCTCCGAGCGAACCGCCTCCAGGCGAACAGCCGCCGGGCGAACCGCCGCCGCCACGCCGCCTGCGCAGGGACCGGCCGCTCATTCCGCCGCCACCGGCACGGCGCGTCGGCCGCGGTATCCGCGCAGCCGGTCGAGATAGATGTAGACCACCGGCGTCGTGTACAGCGTCAGCGCCTGGCTGACGATCAGCCCGCCGACGATGGAGATGCCGAGCGGCATGCGCAGCTCGCTCCCCGGCCCGCCGAAGGCGAGCGGCAGCGCGCCCAGCAGGGCCGCGAAGGTGGTCATCATGATCGGGCGGAACCGCAGCAGGCAGGCCTGGAAGATCGCGTCCTCCGTCGAGAGCCCGTCCTCGCGCTCCGCGGCGAGCGCGAAGTCGACCAGCAGGATCGCGTTCTTCTTGACGATGCCGATCAGCAGGATGATGCCGATCAGAGCGATGATGCTGAACTCCTGGCCGGTGACCAGCAGCGCCAGCACCGCGCCCACCCCGGCGGAGGGCAGCGTCGAGAGGATGGTCAGCGGGTGGACCGTGCTCTCGTACAGCACGCCGAGCACGAGGTAGACCGCGACGAGCGCGGCCAGCACCAGCAGCGGCTCCTGCGACACCGAGGCCTGGAACTGCGCCGCGGTGCCGGCGAAGGTGCCGTGGATGTCGCTGGGCACGCGCAGCTCCGCCATCGTCCGCTCGATCGCCACCGTGGCCTCGGACAGAGAGTGCCCCTGGGCCATGTTGAACGAGAGGGTGGACGCCACGAACGGCCCCTGGTGGTTGACCGCGAGCGGCGCCGCGCTCTGCGCGACGCGGGTGAAGGCGGACAGCGGCACCATGGTCTCCGCCGCGGTGCTCACGGAGGCGCCGGATGACGCCCCGGACTTGCCGCTGGCGGCCAGCGCGTTGTTCTGGGCGTTGATCTGCGAGTTCTGCGACGGGTCGGCGGCGGTCGCGGCCTGCGTGGCGCCCGCGCCGGCGCCGGGCTGCGTGGCGCCGCCGGCGCCTGTGCCGACGGCGGCGCCGGCCTGCACGGCCGCCTGCGCGGCGGTCTGGGTGGTGCTGCCCCGGCCTGCGGGTCCGCTGATCGCGCGCGCCGAGGCGTTGGTGCCCGAGGTGCCGGAGGCGGGGCCGCCCGCGGTGCTGACGCGCACGATCTGCAGCGAGTCCGGGTTCTGCCACCAGCGCGGCGCAACCTCCAGCACGACGTGGTACTGGTTGAGCGCGTTGTAGATGGTCGAGACCTGGCGCTGGCCGAACGCGTCGTACAGCGTGTTGTCGATCTCCGCCGGCGTCAGGCCGAGCCGGGCCAGGGTCGGGCGGTCGTAGGTGACGAGCACGTCGTGGCCGCTCTCCTGCTGGTCGCTGTTCACGTCGGTCAGGATCCCCAGCTTCTTCAGCGCCTCCGCCACCCGCGGCGTCCAGGCGTAAAGCTCCTGCGCGTCGTCGCCCTGCAGCGTGTACTGGTAGGCGGCGTTGCTCTGCCGCCCGCCGGCGCGCACGTCCTGGGCCGCGACCAGGAAGGTCTGCGCGCCGGCGACCCGGCCGAGGCGGCGGCGCAGACGGTCGAGCACCCTGGGCGACCCGTCGCGCTCCCCCGCCGGCTTGAGCGTGACGAAGACGAAGGCGGAGTTGGTCTGCCGCCCGCCGGTGAAGCCCACCACGCTCTGCACCGCGGGGTCGGCGCCGATGACCTGCTGGATGCCGGCGACCTTGTCGCGCATCGCCTGGAACGAGATCCCCTGGTCGGCCTGCACGCCGCCGATGAGCTGGCCGGTGTCCTGGGTCGGGAAGAAGCCCTTGGGCACGATCCTGAACAGGGCGACGTTCAGCCCGACCGTGGCGAGCAGGCTGAGCATCACGATCCTGGGGTGGCGCAGCGCCCAGCCCAGGCTGACCTCGTAGCCGCGCAGCGACGCGTCGAAGCCGCGCTCGAACACCCGCGCCAGCCCCGCGCCGCCCCGCGCCAGCCGGCCGGGCGCGCGGCCGGGCGCCCCGCCCCGCCCCGCAGCGCCCCCGCCCGGCTCCGCGCCGTCCAGGTCAGGGCGGCGCGGCTCTCGCAGCACGAAGGCGCACATCATCGGCGTCGTGGTCAGCGACACCGCGAGCGAGACCAGGATCGACAGCGACAGAGTCACCGCGAACTCCCGGAACAGCCGTCCCACGATGCCGCCCATCAGCAGGATCGGCAGGAACACCGCGATCAGGGACAGGCTCATCGACAGCACGGTGAAGCCGACCTCGCGCGCGCCGCGCAGCGCGGCCTCGGCGCGGCCCATGCCGTCCTCGATGTGGCGCTGCACGTTCTCCAGCACCACGATCGCGTCGTCCACCACGAACCCCGTGGCCACCGTGAGCGCCATCAGCGACAGCGTGTCCAGGCTGTAGCCCAGCACCGACATGCCCGCGAAGGTGCCGATGATCGACACCGGCACCGCGACCGCCGGGATCAGCGTCGCCCGCCAGTCGCGCAGGAAGGCGAACACCACCAGGATCACCAGCACCACCGCGATCAGCAGAGCGCGCTCCGTGTCGGCGAGCGAGGCCTTGATGGTCGGCGAGCGGTCCAGCGCCGTGCTGATGCCCACCGAGCCCGGCAGCGCCGCCCTGAGCTGCGGGATCGCGTCCTTGACCCCCTGCACCGCGCTGATGATGTTGGCGCCGGGCTGACGGTACAGGATCACCGTGACCGCCGGCCGGCCGTTGTACAGCCCGGCGTTGCGCACGTCCTCCACGCTGTCGAGCACCTCCGCGACGTCGCTCAGCCGCACCGCGCTGCCGTTGCGGTACGCCACCACCAGAGGCGCGTACTCCTCGGCCTTGCGCGCCTGGTCGTTGGTGTAGAGCTGGAACCGGCGCGCGCCGTCCTCGATCGCGCCCTTGGGGCTGTTGGCGTTGGCCGAGGCCAACGCCGCGCGCACATCCTCCAGCCCGATGCCGTAGCGCGACAGCGCCAGCGGGTTCGCCTCCACCCGCACCGCCGGCAGCGCGCTGCCGCCGATGTCGACCTGGCCGATGCCGGGGAGCTGGCTCAGCTTCTGCTGGATCACCGTGGAGGCGGCGTCGTAGAGCTGCCCGGGCGTCAGCGTGTCCGAGGTCAGCGCCAGGATCATGATCGGGCTGTCGGCCGGGTTGACCTTCTTGTAGGTCGGGTTCTGCCGCAGCGCGGTCGGCAGGTCGGCGCGCGCGGCGTTGATCGCCGCCTGCACGTCTCGCGCGGCGCCGTCGATGTCTCGGTCCAGGCCGAACTGCAGGGTGATCCGCGCCGAGCCGATCGAGCTGCTCGACGTCATCTCCGTGACGTCGGCGATCTGGCCGAGGTGGCGCTCCAGAGGGGCGGCGACGCTCGTGGCCACGGTGTCGGGGCTGGCGCCAGGCAGCGTCGCCTGCACGAAGATCGTCGGGAAATCCACCTGCGGCAGCGGCGCCACCGGCAGCTTCGTGAAGGCGAAGGCGCCGGCGAGCGCCACCGCCAGGGTGAGCAGCGTGGTCGCGACGGGGCGGCGGATGAAGGGGGAGCTGATGCTCATGAGAAAGCAAGGCCAGGGGCGCTGCCCCTGGACCCCGCCAGGGCGAGCCGCCCTGGACCGGCGCAAGTTGAACTCGCTCTGAAGTCGGGGTTTCCAAAGGCTTCGCCTTTGGCGGGTCCAGGGCAGAGCCCCGGCCTTGCTTGCCTTCTGGTCACGGCACGACGGGGTCCGGCATGTCCAGCCGCGACGGCCGGCCGAAGCGCTGCGAGAGGCGGTCGAACAGCAGGTAGACGACCGGCGTGCTGAACAGGGTCACGAACTGGCTGACCGCGAGCCCGCCGACGATGGCGATGCCCAGCGGCCGGCGCAGCTCCGAGCCGGTCCCCGTGCCCAGCATCAGCGGCAGCGCGCCCAGCGCCGCCGCCAGCGTGGTCATCAGGATCGGCCGGAACCGCAGCAGGCACGCCTCGCGCACCGCCGCCAGCGCCGGCACGCCCCGCTGGCGCTCCGCCTCGAGCGCGAAATCCACCACCAGGATGGCGTTCTTCTTGACGATGCCGATCAGCAGCACGAGGCCGATGACGCCGATCACGCCCAGGTCGGAGCCGTCGATCATCAGCGCCGCCAGCGCGCCCAGCCCCGCCGGCGGCAGCGTGGACAGGATGGTCAAGGGATGGACGAAGCTCTCGTACAGCACGCCGAGCACGATGTACATCACCGTCACCGCAGCGAGCACCAGGAACAGCTCGTTGCCCAGCGAGGACTGGTAGGCGGCCGCCGCGCCCTGGAACGCGGTCTGCACGCTGGCGGGCAGGCCGACGTCGCGCTCGGCGGCCTCGATCTGCGACACCGCCGCGCCCAGCGAGGCGCCGGGCGCGAGGTTGAAGCTGACCGTCGTCGCCGGGAACTGCGACAGGTGGCCGACCACCAGCGGCGCCGGCCGCTGCACCACGTGCACGATCGCCGACAGCGGCACCTGGCCGCCGGACGCGGTCGAGGAGGGCAGGTAGATGCTGTCGAGCGCGGACAGGTCGTGCGCCAGCGAGGCGTCGGCCTCCAGGATCACCCTGTACTGGTTGGACTGGCTGTAGATCGTGGACACGATGCGCTGGCCGAAGCTGTCGTACAGCGCGTTGTCCACCGTGGCCGGGGTGATGCCGAAGCGCGCGGCGGTGGCGCGGTCGATCGTGACCATGGCCGACAGCCCGTTCTGCTGCAGGTCGCTGGCGACGTCGGCCAGCGCCGGCGACTGGCGCAGGCGGGCCACCAGCTTGGGCACCCACTCAGCGAACTCGGCGGCGTTGGCGTCCTCCAGCACGAACTGGTACTGCGTCGCGCTCACCACGGTGTCCAGAGTCAGGTCCTGCACCGGCTGCATGTAGAGCGACACCCCGGCCACGCCGGCGACCTCGCCCTGCAGCCTGCGGATGATCGCGCTGGCGTTGAGCGCGCGCTGGCTGTCCGGCCTGAGATTGATCAGGAACCGGCCGGAGTTCAGCGTGACGTTGCTGCCGTCCACGCCGATGAACGAGGACAGGCTGACCACGTCGGGGTCCTTCAGGATCGCGTCGGCCAGCGCCTGCTGGTGCTCCGCCATCGCCGCGTAAGAGGTGGACTGCGACGCCTGGCTGATGCCCTGGATCACGCCGGTGTCCTGGACGGGGAAGAACCCCTTGGGGATCAGCACCACCAGGGCCAGCGTCGCCAGCACGGTGAGCGTGCCGGCCAGCAGCGTCGCGACCTGGTGCGCCAGCACCCAGTCCAGCGCGCTTGCGTAGCGCGCGATCACCGCGTCCAGCGTGGCCGCGACCGCGCGGCCCAGCCGGTTCTCGCGGCTCTGCGGCCGGTGGCGCAGCAGGCGCGCGCACAGCATCGGCACCAGGGTCAGGGACACGCCCGCCGAGATCACGATCGTCACCGCCAGCGTGATGGCGAACTCGTGGAACAGCCGGCCCAGCACGTCGCCCATGAACAGCAGCGGGATCAGCACCGCGATCAGCGACACGGTGAGCGAGATCACGGTGAAGCCGATCTGCCCCGCGCCCTCCAGCGCCGCGTCCATCGCGGACCGGCCCGCCTCGACGTAGCGCGATATGTTCTCGATCACCACGATGCTGTCATCGACCACGAAGCCGGTCGCCACGGTGAGCGCCATCAGCGAGAGGTTGTCGAGGCTGAACCCCCACAGGTACATCGCGGCCAGTGTGCCGATCAGCGACAGCGGCACGGACAGCGCGGGGATCAGCGTCGCCGGCACGTTGCGCAGGAAGATGAAGATCACCAGCACCACCAGCAGGATCGACAGCGCCAGCTCGAACTCCACGTCGGCGACCGAGGCGCGGATCGTCGTCGTGCGGTCGGTCAGGACCTGCAGGTCCACCGCCGCCGGCAGCGTCGCCTGGAGCTGCGGCAGCAGCTTGCGCACCGCGTCGACCACGGCGATCACGTTGGCCCCTGGCTGGCGCTGCACGTTGACGATGATCGCGGCGTCGCGGTCGCTCCACGCGCCGAGCGATACGTTCTCGGCGCCCTCCACCACGGCCGCGACGTCGGACAGACGCACCGGCGCGCCGTTGCGGTAGGCGACCACCGCGGCGCGGTAGCTGTCCGCCGAGGGAAGCTGGTCGTTGGCGTCGATGGTCCAGGACTGCGCCGGGCCGTCGAAGCTGCCCTTCGGCGTGTTGACGTTGAGGTTGGCCAGCGTGGTGCGCAGGTCGTCGATGTTCAGCCCGTACCCCGCCAGCGCCTTCGGGTTGGCCCTCACCCTGACCGCCGGGCGGTTGCCGCCGGACAGGCTGACCAGGCCCACGCCCGCGACCTGGCTGATCCGGCTGGCGAGCCGCGTCTCGATGATGTCCTCGACCCTGGTGAGCGGCAGCGTCCTGCTGGTCAGCGCCAGGGTCAGGATCGGCGCGTCGGCCGGGTTGACCTTGGCGTAGATCGGCGGGGCCGGCAGGTCGGCCGGCAGCAGGTTGCCGGCGGCGTTGATCGCGGCCTGCACCTCCTGCTCGGCGATGTCGAGGTTGAGCGAGAGCCCGAACTGCAGGGTGATCACAGAGGCGCCGCCGGAGGACTGCGACTGCATCTGGTTCAGGCCGGGCATCTGGCCGAACTGGCGCTCCAGCGGCGCCGTCACCGAGCTGGTCATCACGTCCGGGCTGGCGCCGGGGTAGAAGGTCTGCACCTGGATCGTCGGGTAGTCGACCTCTGGCAGCGCGGAGAGCGGCAGGAACTGGTAGGCCACGCCGCCCACCAGCAGCAGCGCCAGCATCAGAAGCGTCGTCGCCACAGGGCGGAGGATGAACAGGCGGGAGGGGTTCATGAGGAGGCAAGGCCAGGGCTCTGCCCCAACGCCTGAAGACGAGGACCCGCCAGGGCGAGCTGCCCTGGACCGGCCTCCGTTAGAGGCACATGGCCCGCGGCTGGGCTCGGTCTGAAGTTGCGGGTTCCAAGGGCCTTGCCCTTGGCGGGGTCGAGGGGCAGAGCCCCTCGCCTTCCCTCTCCGCCCGCGCTACTGGCCATGCCGGTGGCGGTGCTCCGGCGCCGCCTCGCCCGCCGCCGGCTCCGCGTGGTCGGCCGGCACCGTGACCTTGGCGCCCTCGTGCAGCCGGTCCGCGCCGTCCACCACCACCCGGTCGCCCGCGGCCAGCCCCGACGTGATCGCGGTGTTGCTGCCGTCCGCCGGCCCCACCACGACCTTGCGCACGCTCACCGTGCCGTCGGCGCCCACCAGGTAGACGAAGGTGCCCGGGCTGCCGCGCTGCACCGCGGCGTTGGGCACCAGCACCGGCGCGTGCAGCGTGTCCACCAGCAGGTGCGCGTTGACGAATTGCTGCGGGAACAGCGCCTGGTCCTGGTTGGGGAACGAGGCGCGCGCCTTCACCGTGCCGGTGGTGGGGTCGATCTGCGTGTCCAGCGTCAGCAGCGTGCCGTCCGCCAGCTTGGCCACGTCGCCGCGGTCCCAGGCGGCGACCGGAAGGCTGGCGCCAGCGTGGATGCGCTTCTGCACCGCGGGGATGCTGTCCTCCGGCAGGGTGAAGATCACCGAGATCGGCTGCAGCGTGGTGACCACGACGATGCCGTTGGCGTCGCCCGTGGTGACGTAGTTGCCCTGGTCCACCTGGCGCAGCCCGACGCGCCCGTCCACCGGGCTGGTGATGTGGCAGTAGGTCAGGTTGAGCTTCTGGGTGTCGATCGCCGCCTGGTCGAACTTGATGACGCCCTGGTCCTGGCGCACGGTGGCGGCCGCGGTGTCCACTGTCTGGCGCGCGATGCTGTCCTGGCTGTTGAGCTTCTGGTAGCGCGCGAGGTCGAGCTGCGCGTTGGCCAGAGTGGCCTGGTCGCGCGCCAGGTTGCCCTCGTTCTGGTCGAGCAGCGCCTGGTATGGCCGCGGGTCCACTTGCGCCAGGAAGTCGCCGCGACGCACCATCTGCCCCTCGGTGAACGCCACCTGGGTCAGGATGCCGGCGATCTGCGTGCGCAC
>CAXSES010000067.1:0-1714 GCA_964236225.1 uncultured Acetobacteraceae bacterium | reverse complement strand
CGGCGTCCCGGCGGCTCCGGAGCGCGACTCGATCCAGGTGTCGGCGCGGCGCGCCTGGCTCTCCTGGTCGGGCACGGCGGCGTCGTGAATGCCGGCCCCGGCGGGGCTGACGTCTGAGCTGATCGGCTGATCCATCAGAACTCCGGGAATGCTCGACGCAGCATCGGGATGTCAGCGGCGTCGAGGGTCCCTGAATACCGCAAACACCCCGACGTCACGCCGGTGGTGTCGCAGGCGCCGCACCGGCTTCGACGCTGCCTGCTTACGGCACCATGCCGGACCGATCTGCCACATGCATGATTGCGGCATCGGCGTCCGAGGATCGAAGACAACGGGTCATTCACGCTGCGAACAATACACCCCGCGGTATTACCCACATGTTGCCGACGGATTGCGGTCTGTGACGACCCACCGCGCCGCCGTGCACGACCACCAGTAGCCCAGCCGAACACCCCATGCGGAAGCCTGTCTCGCGAACGCCGCGACAAGGTCGCGCTGATTGCATGACGGGCGCAGGGTTCGCCCGCAATTGGTGGGTGCAGTAGGATTCGAACCTACGACCCGCTGATTAAGAGTCAGCTGCTCTACCAACTGAGCTATGCACCCGCCGTCCAGCGAGGCGCGCCGTATAACAGCGCCCCGGCCGCTTGCAAAGAGAATGTCGCACGCCGTCGCCTCGACCATCGGGGGCGCGGCCATTCCAGGCGTCGCCTACAGGTCATGCACACGCTACCGTGTTGGCCAACCTGCCGGAACATCGCATTGGCACAGGCACCACGGATACTCCTCTCGCTCGACGGCGACCCACCCGCAGCAGACCCTGACGAGGTTGCGCGAGGTCAGGCCGGCACTGCGCCTGAGGAGTCCATCGAGACGGAGCGGGCGCTGGGGGCACGAAGCTGCACCATCGCGCCCTGCTGGATCGTGCAGGCACATGACCTGCTCGGCTCCACCAACGACGAGGCCCTCGACCAGGCACGACAGGGCGCACCGGACGGCACAGTCATATGGGCGCGGGCACAGACCGCCGGGCGTGGACGAAGAGGGCGCATCTGGTCGAGTCCCGAGGGCAACCTCCATCTCTCCGTCGTGCTGCGTGGCATCGGCCCGGCGACGCCGCAGCTCGGCTTCGTGGCCGCCCTGGCCGTGGCCGACGCCGTGGACAAGGTGTGCGAGGCGACGCGAGCTCGTCTGAAATGGCCGAACGACGTGCTGCTCGACGGCGCGAAACTGGCTGGGCTGCTGCTGGAGATGGAACAGACATCCCACGGGGTCGCAACCGTCCTGGGAATCGGGGTGAACCTGCGGCATTTCCCGCCAGATGCCGCCTACCCGGCGACATCGCTGCACGCACATCGCCTCGATATGTCTGCGGACGCGATGCTCGCGCACGTGCTGGCCGCATTTGGCAGGCGCCGCGACCAGTGGATGAACGAAGGTTTTGACCGCATTCGATCGGAATGGGCCTTGCGCGGTCATCGGCGTGGCGACGAGCTGAGACTCAATGCGCTGGGACGCGAGATGGCCGGCGAGTTCGTCGGCCTGGACACCGACGGATCGCTTCTCGCACAGGTCGCTGGAAGGATTGAGCGCTTCAGCGTGGCCGAGATTGTATCGCGATAGACGGGAGGCCTGCTGAGCTGTGTGCTCCGCAGGCCTGCCGTTTTATTCTGGTTGCGGGGACAGGATTTGAACCTGTGACCTTCAGGTTATG
>CAXSES010000066.1:4445-11490 GCA_964236225.1 uncultured Acetobacteraceae bacterium | reverse complement strand
CCGCCAGGGAGAGCCCCTCTTGCACTGGCCTCTCCTGAGTTGCGCCGGGTCCAGGGGCGGCTCGCCCCTGGCGGGTCCAGGGCAGAGCCCTGGCCTTGCTCCCTTACCCCGGATGCGCCGCGACGAACGCCTTGATCGCCGGCGCGATCGTCTCGCGGAACCTGCGCCCGTTGAACAGCCCGTAATGCCCGACCCCTGCCTGCTCGCGGTGCTCGCGCATCCCCTCCGGCAGCGCGTGGCACAGCGCGTGCGCCGCCCGCGTCTGCCCGATCCCGGAGATGTCGTCGCGCTCGCCCTCGATGGTCAGCAGCGCGGTGCGGGTGATGGCGCCCGGGTCGACCGGACGCCCGCGCGAGACCATGGTGCCGCGCGGCAGGCTGTGCTCGTGGAACACGGCCTCGATGGTCTGGAGGTAGAACTCCGCGGGCAAATCCATCACCGCCATGTACTCGTCGTAGAACGCCCGCTTCGAGCCGAGCGACTCGCCGTCGCCCTCGACGAGGTGCTGGAACATCGCCCAGTGCGCCTCGACGTGGCGGTCCATGTTCATCGACAGGAACCCCGCGAGCTGCAGGAACCCGGGATAGACCGGCCGCATGCAGCCGATCGTGCCGAACGGCGCGGGGTGGATGACGTGGCGGCGGAACCACTCGATGTCGTGGCGCTTGGCCATCTCGTTGACGGCGGTGGGCGCCTCGCGCGTGTCGATCGGCCCGCCGATCAGGGTGATGCTCGCCGGCGCCAGCGGGTCCGCCTCCGCGTTCATCAGCGAGGCGGCGGCGAGCACCGGCACCGCCGGCTGGCACACCGCGACGACGTGGGTGCCCGGCCCGATGAGCCGGATGAAGGCAATGACGTGCTCGATGGCGTCGTCGAGGTCGAAGTTCTCCTCCAGCACCGACACGTCGCGGGCGTTGCGCCAGTCGGTGATGAACACGTCGTGGTCCGGCAGGAACGCCTCCACCGTGCCGCGCAGCAGGGTCGCGTAGTGCCCCGACATCGGCGCCACGATCAGCAGGCGCGGGTCGTCCGGCCGCGACGCGACCCGGCGGAACCGCTTGAGGTCGCACCAGGTCCGGTGCGCGACGACCTCCTCGCACACCTCAACCTCCTCGCCGTCGATCGTGGTGCGGTCGAGGCCGAAGGCCGGCTTGGCGAAGGAGCGGGTGGCGTGCTCGAAGCTGTTCAGCCCGGCCGCGACCAGCTTGCCCATCGGCGTGGCGCGGAGCGGGTTGCCCGGCGCATCGAGCATGCCGAGCGCATGATCCGCCAGCAGACGGAGCGGCGCCATCGACTGACGCTGCCACTCGTACATCTGGTAGAGCATCGCATTCCCCTCGTGTGCGGCGCCATATGCTGACGCCGGGCCTGCGCAGGCAAGACCGCAGGCTCCACGCCTCGGGGGAAAGCAGGCAAGGCTGAGGTCCCGTCTTCAGGCACGGGCCTCAAACTCCGCCAAAGCCTCGCCTTCGGAGTCCATTTTTTAAGCAAGGCCGGTCCAGGGGCGAGACTGGCCGAAGGTTCCGACGGCCCTCTTGGGCCGTTGGAATGGCAGGCGGAGGGAGAGCCCGGCCTTGCTTTCCTGCCACGAGCAGGGCCACCTCCGCGCCGCGGCCCCACCCTCTGGGACCGGCGCGGCCAAGCCCCGCGTCAGCCATCGCGCGCCATGTCCGGACCAGCCCATGACTCCCAATTCCCGGCCGCTGCGCCCCGGCGATCCCCCTTACGCCCCGATCCGCACGTCGTTGCTGCTGGGCGTCGCCGTCCTCGTCGCGCTGCTGCTGCTCGAACCCCTGCTGCGGCTCCCGCTGCACCTGCCCCTGAACTACAACGAGGGCTGGAACGCCTATTTCGACAGCCGCGCCACCGGCCTGGACGCGGGGCCGCTCTATCCGTCGGACGGGCTGGTGTTCAACAACTACCCGCCGCTGTCCTTCTACCTGGTGGGCGCGCTCGGACGGTACGGCGTCGGCGACATGATCCTCGCCGGCCGCATCGTGGCCACGGCGTCGCTGCTCGCATCGGCGGCGCTGGCCGGGCTCTGCGTGCGGCGGCTGGGCGGCGGCACGCGCGAGAGCCTGGTGGCGTCGGGCCTGCTGCTGCTGTTCTCTGCGACGTTCTTCCGCAAGTACGTGGCGATGGACGACCCGCAATGGCTGGCGCACGCCCTGATGCTGGGCGGGCTCGCGGTGCTGCTGCGCCACCAGTCGCAGGGCCGCTTCCCGCCCGGGCGCGTGGTGGCGGCGGCGCTGCTCGTGGCGGCCGGCGGCTTCGTCAAGCACAGCCTGGTCGGCCTGCCGCTGGCCGTGACGCTCTGGCTGGCCCTGGTGCAGCCGCGGGCGGCGGCGACGTGGCTGGCGGCGGCGGTGGGCTGGGTCGCGGCCGGGCTGCTGGCCACCGCTCTGCTGCACGGGCCGGAGGCGTTCGCCTCGGTGCTCGGCCATCGCAGGGTGTTCCAGACCGGCCGGCTGGCGCACGCGCTTGGCGGCCTGGCGCAGTTCCTGCCGCTGCTGGGCGTCGCCGCGCTGGCCTGGCGGACGCGGCGCCGCCCGGCCGACCCGCCCATGCTGTTCGTCATGCTGTTCGTGGCGATCTCGCTGCCGACCGGGATCGTGCAGCGGCTCGGCGAGGGCGTGAACGTCAACGCCTATTTCGAGACCCTGGCCGCGCTGTGCCTGGCCGCCGGGCTGGCGGTGTCGCGGGCCAGCGCCGCCGGACCGGCCCGGCGTGGCCGCGCCCCAGGACCGACGGGGCTGGCCGTGCTGGCGGCGCTCCCGGCCCTGGTGCTGGCGCCGTGGACGCTGGCGCGGTCCTGGGATCAGGCCGACGGCAACCTGGCCCGGGCGCGGTCCTGGGAGCCGATGGTGGCGCGCCTCCGGGCGGCGCCGCGGCTGGCGGGCTGCGAGATGCCGTCGCTGTGCTTCTGGGCGGGCAAGCCGTTCGTGGTGGACCAGTTCAACCTCGCGCAGAGCGTCGCCACCGGCGCGTCGATCGCCCGCTTCGACGCGCTGGCGCGCACCCATGCGTTCGGGGCCTTCGAATACGGCCGCGACGCCTACCTCCGCGCCATCACGCCAGGGCCGCACGCCCGCGACCCGCTGCTCATGGACCTGCTGGCGCGGGGATACGCCGCTACGGAGACGGGACCGGGCGGGGCGGTGCTGCTCGAACCGTCATCGGCCGCGGGCGCTGACTGATCCCCACGAAGGCAGTGAGCAAGGCCGGGGGCTCTGCCCCCCATGCTTCGAGGCGGGGACCCCGCCAGGGGGAGCCCCCCTGGACCGGCTTTCCTTTAAAGAAGAGTTCCAAGGGCCCTGCCTTTGGCGGGGTCCCTGTCTTCAGGCATGGGGGGCAGAGCCCCTGGCCTTTCTTGCCTGCCTGGCCGGTCAGGACCAAGGCCGCTGGCATCACTCCCTGTATTCCGCCACGAACGCCGCGATCCGGTCCATCGCCTCGTGCAGCCTGGCCGGGCTCTTGGCGTAGCACAGCCGGGTCAGCCCCTCGGCCCCCGGCCCGAACGCCTCGCCCGGCGCCGTGCCGACCTTGCCCTCGACCACCAGGCGCTTGCAGAAAGTGAGCGTGTCGGCCACGCCGTCGACGCGGAACATGCTGTAGAACGAGGCGCTGTTCGGCACGGAGCGTACCCGCGCCATGGCCCCGAGCCGCGACTCGGCGACTGCCCGCCCCGCCCGGCAATGGTCCAGGAACTCGGCCACGAACGGCTCTCCGTCGCGCAGGGCGGCGATGGCGCCGGCCTGGAGGAAGGTGGGCGCGCCGCTGGTGTTGAACTGGATCAGCTTCTCGAACGCCGCCGCCTGGCCCGCCGGGTAGGTGATCCAGCCCAGCCGCCACCCGGTCATCGCCCAGGCCTTGGAGAAGCTGTTGACGACGTACACCGCGTCCTCTGGGTCCGCGATCTCCAGCATCGAGGGCGCGACCGGCCGGTCGTACACCAGCCGGTGGTACACCTCGTCGGCCAGCACGGAGATGCCGCGCGCCCGGGCGTAGGCCAGCACCGCCTCCTGCTGGCCGCGCTCCATCACCCAGCCGGTCGGGTTGCCGGGCGAGGCGAAGCAGATCGCACGCGTGGTGGCGTCGCAGGCGGCGAACAGCGCATCGAGGTCGAGCGTCCAGCCCGCCTCGCCCGGCTGGAGCGTCACGGTGCGCACCTCCGCGCCGGCGATGGCGAGCGCGCGCAGCAGGTTGGGCCAGCACGGCGAGACTGAGACCACGCTGTCGCCCGGCCCGACCAGCGCCTGCGCCAGCAGCATCACGCCGTTCATCCCGGAGCTGGTCAGCGCCAGACGGTCCTCCGCCACCCGGCGGCCGTACAAGCGCAGGAGGTAGTCCGAAAGCGCCGCGCGCATGGCGACGATCCCGCGCCCGTGGCTGTAGAAGGTGTCGCCGGCGCGCAGCGAGGCGATGGCGGCCTCGCTGATGAAGGCGGGCGTCGGCAGGTCCGCCTCGCCGGCCCAAAGGCCGATCACCTCCGGATCATGGCGACCGAGGCTCCACACCTGGGAGATCAGGGAGTCTTCGAGGGCATCGATGCTCTCGCGTATGGGTCGCAAATTCATCTCTCCGGAAGAAGGCGGGATCAGGCGCCCGCCCCCGGACGCCTCGCCTGGAAAAAACGCCGGCCCAGAGGCGGCTCGCCCCCGCCTTGAAGCAGGGGCGGATTCGGGCAGAGTCCAGCCCTGCTTGCTCCTGCACCGGCCCTGCTTGCTCCCGCAATTGACTTTTGACCACCCGTGCCCAGACCTGAGCGCCATGACAGCCACCACGGACTCCGCCGAGATCCCCCTGTTCGAGGCCGTGGTGGTGCCGCACCGCAGCCTGTCGCGCCGCGGCATGCTGATCCTGGTGGGGGCGATGTGCCTTCTGGGGCTGGTGGTCACCGTGGTGTTCACGCTGCTCGGTGCCTGGCCGGTAGCCGGGTTCGACGTCATCGACGTGGCGCTCGCGGTGCTGCTGCTCCGGATCAACGCCCGCGCCCGGCGGTCGAGCGAGACCCTGACCCTGACCGACCGCGCGCTGCATGTGGTGCGCCGCGACCATGACGGGCGCGAGACCCGGCGCAGCCTGCCGCAGGGCTGGCTGAACGCGGTGCTGGAGGAGCGGCCGGGGCGGGTTCCGGCCCTCTGGCTGATGGCGCGGGGCGCGCGCGAGGAGGTCGCCGCGGCCCTCGGCGAGGCGGAGAAGCGCGAC
This sequence comes from uncultured Acetobacteraceae bacterium, assembly GCA_964236225.1. Taxonomy (GTDB): domain Bacteria; phylum Pseudomonadota; class Alphaproteobacteria; order Acetobacterales; family Acetobacteraceae; genus CAXSEF01. The sequence goes on along the minus strand of CAXSES010000066.1, from coordinate 6,282 downwards.
CTGGCGGCCTCGCTGCGCGCGGCCCTGCACCGCAGCCGCAACCCCGTGTTCGACAACGTGCAGCTTCGCGATGACGCGCCGGCCGAGCCGGACCGGGCCCCGGACGCACCCGGCAGTGGACAGGCGGCTCGTTCCTGGGACGGCCTGAACGCGGCTGTGCGCCAGGCGGGGTCCGACGGCGCAGGGAGCTGACTGCGGCAGGAAGCAGGGCTGGGCTCTCCCTCCGCTGCCATTCCAACGATCCAAGCGGATCGTCGGAACCTTTGGCAGCTACGCCCAGACCCGCCAGGGCAAGCCGCCCTGGACCGGCCTTTCGCAAGCAGTGGGTCCGATGGCCTGCCTTTGACGGAGGTTGAGGCGGGGCCTCGATCCTGTCTGGTGCGCGGCCATTCCCGTGGGGCCGCCTGGCGTGTCAGGCGTCCTGCGGCGTCATCGCCTTGATCAGCTCGAACACCCGCTTGCGCACCGTGGTGTCGGTGATGCGGTAGTAGGCGCGCACCAGCTCCAGCGTCTCGCGACGGTTCAGAGTGTCGTCGCCCCCGCCGAAGCCCTGCTGCTGCTCGGCGAAGCCGCTGTAGGCGCTGCGCGGCGGAGCGCCGTGCGAGGCGGTGAGCTGGTCGGGCATGTCATCGAAGAAGAAGCTGATCGGCACGTCGAGCACCCGCGACAGATCAAACAACCGCGAGGCGCCGACGCGGTTCACGCCGCGCTCGTATTTCTGCACCTGCTGGAACGTCAGGCCGAGTGCCTCGCCGAGTCGCTCCTGCGACATGCCCATCAGGGTGCGGCGCAGACGGATGCGCGTTCCGACATGCACGTCGATCGGGCTGGGCCGGCTTTCTCGCTCTCCGGTCTCTCCGGGGAGCATGTCCTTGCCGAGGTCTGAGGGTCGCGCCATGAGCAGACAATCCTTCCGGGAGACGCGCAAACCGCGTGCGCGGTATCGGGTTGTGACTCTGTCGTTTTGATGAGTGCAAGAAGGTTAATGACACAACCCTGAATTGTCAACGATCTCATGCATTGGCGGAAGCAGTCCAGAAAATTAGCTTTTCATTAAATCCTGAACGATGCCGCGCCTTTGCGCCGTCCCATGCCCAGGCCCAGCGCCGCCGCCGCCAGCGCCAGCAGGATCGGGGTGAGCAGACCCAGCCGGGCATACGCCGTGGGCGGCAGCCGCCCGGGCAGCGCCAGCACCAGGGTGCCCGAGCGCACCAGCCCGAGTCGCCCCTGCTCGCGTCCGAAGCTGTCGAAGGCCGCGCTGATGCCGGTGTTGGCGGCGCGCACCAGCGGCAGGCCCTCCTCCACCGCCCGCATCCTGGCGGTGGCGAGGTGCTGCCTGGGCCCGGTGCCGAGCCCGAACCAGGCGTCGTTGGTCACCTCGATCAGCCAGTCCGGGCGATCCGCCTGGTCCACCACCTGGCTCGGGAAGATGGTCTCGTAGCAGATCAGCGCGCCATACGGCGGCACGCCCGCGACGTGCTGGGTGACGATCCCCCGCCCTGGCGCGAACCCGCCCCCCGGCACGAGCTGCAGCAGCGGCAGCCAGGACGGCACGTACTCGCCGAACGGCACCAGATGCGACTTGTCGTAGGTCGCGCCGACCGCGCCATCGGGCAGGATCGCCACCAGGCTGTTGCGCGGCCGTCCGGATTCGTCGAAGCGCACCGTGCCCACCAGCGAGGCCAGCGCCGGTCCGGCCGCCTCGGCGATCGCAAGCCTTGCCTCCGGGTCCTGCGTCAGCAGGAACGGGCTGGCGGTCTCCGGCCAGATCACCACGCTGCGTCCCGCGGCCCCGGCCCGTGCCGGAGCGGCCCCGGAAACACCGGCTCCTGAGGCG
>CAXSES010000066.1:0-4345 GCA_964236225.1 uncultured Acetobacteraceae bacterium | reverse complement strand
CCGGACGCACTGGCCCCGGACGCGCCGGTTCTGGAGGCAACGGGCAGGCCGCTGCCCGGCGCGGCGGCGCGAGGCAGCGCCGCCTCGGCCATGCCCTGGCGCGTGAGGTCGAGGTAGTGCCGGAACGTGGCCACCGCCCAGGCGCGGTCGTGCTTCTCCGCCTCGGAGACGTTGCCCTGCGCCACCACGACGCTCATGCCAGGCGCGCCGGGCAGCGGCTTGGCCAGGCGCACGATGCCGAAGCCCGCCCAGGACAGCAGCACCGCCACCGCCCCCAGCACCGCGCGCCGCCCCAGCGCCGGCGTCGTCGCCACCAGCACGGTGGCCAGAGTCAGGCCGTGCACGCCCACTGCGGAGGCCGGCTGGATCATGATGTCGCCGAGCGGCCCCGACAGCGCCCACACGCTGCCCAGCGGGTTCCACGGGAAGCCGGTGAGCACGAACTGCCGCGCGATGTCGGCCAGCGTCCACAGCCCGGCAAGCAGCATCGCCCGCCGCCATCCCGCCGGCGCGAGGCGCGAGGCCGCGCAGGGCAGGGCGATGAACGGCGCCAGACCCGCCGCCGTGATCGGCACCGCGAACGGCACCAGCCACCAGAACTGGTCCGCCTTCACCAGGATCGCCTCGGTGATCCAGTACAGCCCGACAAGGTGGTGCCCGAAGCCGAAGGCGTAGCCGCGCCGGAACGCCGTCCCGGCGCGCGGCGCGGCGTCGAGCAGCGTCAGCAGTCCCGGGATGCTGACCAGCAGCGCCGGCAGCAGCCCGAGCGGCGGCAGCGCCAGCGCGGACAGCGCCCCCAGCCCCAGCGCCACCAGGTCCGCCCGCCAGCCATGCAGCCGCCACAGCCGCTGCCGCAGCCCCGCCACCCGGCCTGTCCCGGGCGCGCCGCGCCCGTGCCCGAGGGCTGCCGGCCCGCGACTCTGCGCCCTCGGCGCCGCGACCTCGCCCGCCTGCGGCCCGCGCTCAGACAGGGCGCGCCTCCGACAGGCCTCGCCCGGCCGGTTCCTCGCCCGAACCGGAACGGCGGGCAGCGCAGGGCACGGGCAACGCGGACCCGGGGCGCGGGCCTGTGGCGGCCGGAGACGGCACGAACATCCTCACCGCTCAGTCGTGCGCGTCGCGGAGCTGGTAATGGCGGTAGTACTTGTCGGTGACCAGGTCGGTCTTGACCACCACGGCCACGTCGGTGGTGTTGAACTGCCGGTCGATCACCGCGCCGTCGCCGACGAACCCGCCCAGCCGGAGGTAGCCCTTGATCAGCGGCGGCAGCAGGGCAGGCGGCTTGCCTGTCTCGATCAGCTCGGGCGCCATGCGCCGCATCTCCACGCGCCGTCCCGGCAGCGCCACCGGCCGCAGCGCCGGCGGGGCGAGATGGTTGTAGTACAGGTAGGTCAGCTCGGTCGCCAGACGCTCAGGATCGATGCCTGGCAGGCTGGCGCAGCCGAACATCACCTCGATGTGGTGCAGCGACACGTAGGCCGCGATGCCGCGCCACAGGAGCTGCATCACCGCGCCAGACCGGTACGCCGTGGTCACGCAGGATCGCCCCAGCTCCAGCGTCCGCCCGGAGAAGCGCAGGATCGGCGAGATGTCGTACTCGTCCTCGGAGTAGAACCGGCCGAGCTGGGCCGCCGCGTGCTCGCGGATCAGCCGGTAGGTGCCCACCACGCCTTCCGGCCCCGGCCCGATCGCATGGTCCACCACCAGCAGGTGGTCGGCGACCTCGTCGTAGGCGTCGGTGTCGCGCAGCGTGGCCCGCGCCTCGGCGCAGGGCTCGGCGCCCATCTCGTCGTAGAACACCCGGTAGCGCAGCGACTGCACGGCGTCGATCTCGTCGGCCGAGGTGGCGATGCGCACGCCCAGATGGCCGGCGCGCAGCTCGCCGAAGCCGCGCGGCACCTCCCGGCTGCGCGCCCCGACCAGGCGGGACTGCACCGTCACCGACCCGCCCTGCCGTGGCGGCCAGCGAGGTCCACGGCAGGCGCGGCCGCCACCGCGCCGCGCTCCTCGGCCGGGTCCTGCCGGAGCCGCGGCCGCGCCGCCGGGGCAGCCGCCGCCGGCGCCGCGGCGCGGCGACGTCCCGGCGCGGAGGCCGCCGCGGCCGGCGCCACCGGCTTGCGCCCGTACAGCTCCAGCCGGAGCGACACCAGGTCGAAGCCGAGCCGGAGCGCGATGGAGGCCATCAGCCGCTCGTGCTCCTTGTCCTCGAACTCGATGACCCGCCCGGTGTCCACGTCGATCAGGTGATAGTGCCGGCCGTGCTCGGTGGGCTCGTAGCGCGCCCGGCCGCCGCCGAAATCGCGCCGCGCCAGGATGCCGTTCTCCTCCAGCAGCCGCACCGTGCGATACACCGTGGCGATGGAGATCCGCCCGTCCAGCGCCGCCGCGCGACGGTACAGCTCCTCCACGTCCGGATGGTCCTCCGCGTCCGACAGGACTCGAGCGATCACGCGGCGCTGCCCCGTCATCTTCAGGCCCTTGTCGACGCACAGGCGCTCGATGCGCGATTCCATCGGGTTTCCAAGCAGTCGGTGACGCGGTCCGGTCGGCGGGCAGCGACGCGGGGCGCCGCCAAGCGCAACCCTCGCCCCGCCACCGGTTCCATCCCGCGCGCGGGCGGCTTGCCCGACCTGACCGGGGTAGCCGATCCTGCGCCGTGTTGTCGACTCAGGCGCCGCCCGCGCGGAGGCTGGTAGGAAGCAAGGCCGAGCTCCGCCCGTTGCCTGGACGCGGGGACCCACCGCTGCCTCAAGGCGGGGGCGAGCCACCCCCGGACCGGCCTGGACTTAAGTGAAGCCGGTCCAGGAGCGCTGCCCCTGGCGGGTCCAGGGCAGAGCCCTGGTCTTGCCTGTCCCCCGATCGCCCTGAAGCGCCATCGATGCAGGCGGGCTTCCCCGTGCGAGGCGTCGGCGCCGCCGGGCGTCTCCCTCGCTGCGCAAGGCGGCCTGTCCGCCGCGGCGGGTTCTTGCCCCTGCCGCCGGGCGTCCCGTATACCCCCGCCGGGATCAGCGCCGGCAGCGTGCCGGGAGAACGGAGTGGGGGAGATGCGCGCCGGCCCGACAGGCCCGATCAGTTCCGCAAGGCCCATGCTCGCGCTGGCCGGGGCCATCGGGCCGTCTCATGCGCCGGATGCGCCGGATCGTCCTGCGAAGGAGGGATCGACCTCGCTCGGTTTGCGCCGCCCCCCCGGTGGCGTCGGGACGACCCGCTGATGCCACACCCGGTTGCGGTCGATCTGGCGGTCGACATCACGCGCGACACCTGTCCGATGACGTTCGTGCGCACCCGGCTCGCGCTCGACCGGCTCGCGCCCGGCCAGGTGCTCGAGGTCCGGCTGCAGGGCGACGAGCCGCGGCGCAGCGTGCCGCTCACCGCCACGGCGCAGGGCCATCAGGTGCTCGGCGAGAGCACCGACGCCGCCGGAATCATGACGCTGCTGCTGCGCAAGGGCGGCGGGTAGCGAAGGAAGCAGGGCCAGGGCTCTGCCCCCTGCCTGGAAGCGGGGACCCGCCAGGGGGAGCCACCCTGGACCGGCTTTCCTGAGTTGCGCCGGGTCCAGGAGCGGCTCGCCCCGCCTTGAGCCAGGGGCGGGTCGCCGCTTCCAGGAATGGGCGCAGCCTGGCCCTGCCTGCCGCCTTCCGCGGCCCGCCCGCTACGGCCGCCGCATCACCAGCGCGTCCCCGCCGTCCGGGTAGTAGCCCCGCCGCAGCCCGACCTCGCCGAACCCCGCCCGCCCGTAGAGCGCCCGCGCCGCGCCATTGCCTGGCGCCACCTCCAGCAGCATCGTCGCGGCGCCCCGCCGCGCCGCCTCCGCGAGCGCCGCCGCCAGCAGGCCACCCCCAAGCCCGCGGCCCTGCACCACCGGCAGCACCGCCAGCGTCAGCAGCTCCGCCTCGTCGCCGGCGACCCGCGCGATTGCCATCCCCCCCGCCGTCGCCAGCAGGGCGAAGCAGCCCGGCGTTGCCAGCAGGGCCGCGATCGCCTTCCCATCCCAGCGTTCCGCCGCCGGAAACGCTGCGGCATGGACCTCGGCAAGAGCGTCTGCACAGGCCACGCCGACCACGCCGATCCCGTCCGCGTCACCCTGGGCGGCCCCCTTGATGTCGTCGGTCACGCCGGCCCGGGGCGCAGGCCGCCACGCGGCAGGCTGGCCTCCGGAGCGTCGACATACAGCGGCAGCACGGCGCGCGGCGGCAGCCCGCCCTCGACCCGCCGCTGCGCCGCCGCCGCCAGCGCCGACGCATCCGGCCCGTGGCACGGACCCAGGCGCACGTCCTCGCCCCGCGCCGCCAGACGCTGCGCCACCTCCGCCGCCGCGGCGCCGGCCACCAGCAACGCCCCGCCC
>CAXSES010000065.1:9168-11525 GCA_964236225.1 uncultured Acetobacteraceae bacterium | reverse complement strand
CCCTGGCCTTGCTTGCTTCTGCCTCACCGCGCCCTCTGCCGCCCCGGCACCAGCACCAGCGAGAAGTAGGGCGCCCGCTCGTCCAGCCCCACGTCGCGCAGCGCCCGCACCCGCTCGTCCGCCATGGTGCCGCGCTCGACGAAGATCGCGCGCGCCGCCATCCCCGCCTGCTCCAGCGCCGCGCGTATCTTGGGCAGGTTGCGCCCGACCTTCATGATGACGGCCGCGTCGCAGCCGTGCAGGCGCGCCTGCATCGCCTGGGCGTCCAGCGTGCCCGGCAGCACGGCGAGCACGTCGTCGCCGTGCAGCATCGGCAGCATCGCGCGCGTCCAGCAGCCGCTCATCCCGGTGACGCCCGGCACGACCTCTGCGGGGAAGCGCTCGCGCAGCCGGTCGAACAGGTACATCGCCGAGCCGTAGAAGAACGGGTCGCCCTCGCACAGCAGCGCCACGTCCTGCCCCGCGGACAGCCGGCGCGCGAGGCGCGCGGCGCACGCCTCGTAGAACTCGCCCATTTGCAGCAGGTAGCGCGGGTCGTCGACGGACAGCTCGGTGGTGAACGGGTAGTCCAGCCGCTCCTCCTCGACGCCGTCGCGCAGGTGGGGAGCCGCGATTGTGCGCGCGTGCCCGGCCCGGCCGCGCTTGCAGAAGAACGCCACCGCCGCCGCCTCGGACAGCACGCGCGCCGCCTTGAGCGTCAGCAGCTCCGGGTCGCCCGGCCCGAGCCCGACCGTGCGCAGCGTGCCGACGCGCACCGCAAGCGGCGCCTCGCCCGGATCGCGCGCGCCCCCCGCGCCGACGCGCCCGGCCGCCCCATCCGGCGACCCCTCGGACGCCCCCTCCGACAACCCGGCCGCACGCGACCCGCCGGCGGGCTCGGCCATCCTGCCCGGCGCATCCAGAACCGCGCCCATCACTCCGCCTCGCTGGCGAGCGCGTTGACCGCCGCGACTGCCATGGCGCTGCCGCCGCGCCGCCCGCGCACGATGACGTAGGGCAGGCCGTGCGCCGCCAGCGCCTCCTTGGACTCCGCCGCGCCGACGAAGCCGACCGCCATGCCGATCACCGCCGCCGGCCGCGGCGCCCCGGCCTCCACCAGCTCCAGCAGCCGGAACAGCGCGGTCGGCGCGTTGCCGATCGCCACCACCGCGCCGGCCATGCGCGCGCCCCACAGATCCAGCGCCGCCGCCGAGCGCGTGTTGCCCATCCCCGCGGCCAGCGCCCGCGTGCGCGGGTCGTTCAGCGTGCACAGCACCGCGTTGCCCGCCGGCAGCCTGGCGCGGGTGATGCCGTGCGCCACCATCTCGCTGTCGCACAGCACCGGCGCGCCCCCGAGCAGCGCCGCGCGCGCCACCCGGGCGAAGTCGTGGCCGAAGCGGATGTCGGCCGCCACGTCGACCATGCCGCAGGCGTGGATCAGCCGCACCGCCACGCGCGCCTCGTCGGGCGCGAGGCCGGACAGCTCGGCCTCCGCGCGGATGATCGCAAAGGAGCGGGCGTAGATCGCCGCGCCGTCATGCTCGTACTCGTGGGTCACTGCGCGCTCCACGCCGTCACTGCGGCCCCGGCACTGGCCCCGGCCCCGGCGTCCTGGACGTCCGGGCGCCCCGCCCCGCCCGCCTCCGCCCAGGCCAGGGCCGCCTCGATCGACGCCAGGCGCCGCTCCGGCCGATCCGAGGCCCGGCCGTGCCGGAGGACGCCGTAGCCGCCGGGCTCGCCCACCAGGACGAGCGCGGCGGGGCCGGGATGCGCGCAGCCCTTGGCGCAGCCGGACAGGTGCACCACCCCTCCAGGCCGCCGCCCGCCGAGCAGCGCCGCCAGCACCGGCGCATCCTCCAGAGTCGCCGCCTCGCCGCTCGCGCAGCGCGGCCGTCCCGGACAGGTCGCCACAGCGAGGCGCGGGTCGCCGGCCGCCACGATCAGCCCGAGCGCCTCGCACGCGGCTCCCAGCCCCGCCAGGTCGCGCGCCGCCACGCCGCCGACCAGCAGCGTGCGCCACGGCGACAGCCGCACGCGCCCGTCGCCAAAACGCTCCGCCAGCCCGGCCAGCGCGTGCAGCGCGTCCGCGTCCACCTGCCCGAACGCCGGCGCCGCCGCGAACGCCCCCCGGTCGGTCCCCGCGTAGCGGATCGCACCCACCTGCCGCGCGGCGTCCAAAGCGGCGTCGCCCGACCCTTGCGCGCGCCATGCGCCGGACCGGCCGCCTGCCGCGGCACCCGGCGCCGCCGAGGAGTCCGGCCCCGGGCCCGCCGGCAGCGCCGCCGCCGCGAACACCGCCGCCTCGCCCCTCGCCGCCACGAGGTCGCGCATCCGCGACATGCGCCCGGCGTCGCCGGACATGCGCCCGGAGTCGCCGG
>CAXSES010000065.1:4693-9068 GCA_964236225.1 uncultured Acetobacteraceae bacterium | reverse complement strand
TCGCGCATCCGCGACATGCGCCCGGCGTCGCCGGACATGCGCCCGGAGTCGCCGGACATGGGCCAGCCGTCGCCGGACGTGCGCCAGGCGTCGCCGGCGTCCCGCTCGCCCGGGCCGGGCCGGCCGCCGAGCGCCAGGAACGCCCGCGCCAACGCCAGTGCCGCCTCCGCCGCCCGCCCCGGCTCGACCGCCAGACCCTTGCCGCCGCCGTCGACCCGCATTGTGCAGGCCGCGCCCGCGACGCGCACCACGACGTCGCCCCGCATCGACCCCAGCCCCGCGACGCCGCCGCCATCGACCACAAAGCCGAACTTCCCGGACAGCCCGTCCAGCGACGCCGCGCCGGGCGCCGCAAGCCCCGCCTCCAGCGCCGCCGCCACCGCCACGGTCGCCGCCGCCACCGCCGGGTCGTCGCCCGCCAGCGGCGAGACCACGACATTGCGCCGCCGCTCCGCCGCCGGCTCCGCGTCGGCCGCGCCCAGGGCGAGCACCGCCGTCGCGAACCCCTCGATCGTCCGCTCCGACAGCCCGCGCACCTGAAGGTTCGCCCGCCCCGTGAGGTTCACCACGCCGTTGCCGAACCGCGCCGCCGCCCCGGCCACCCCGCGCAGCGTGTCCGCGTCCATCCCGCCCGCGCGCGGCTTGATCCGCACCAGCATCCCGTCGCCGGACTCCATCGGCTCGAACAGCGAAGGGCACCAGCCGCGGATCACGCGCCCATCCCCGCGCGGTGCGTGCCCGCGGGCGCGGCCCCGCCCCGCACCCCACCGTCCGACGCCCCCTCCCGAGTCGTGTCGTCCCGCGTCACGTCGTCCTGGGCCACATCGTCCCGCGTGCTGTCGTCCCGCGCCGCAGCGCCCAGCACCGCCGCCACCGCGTTGCGCGCAGGGCGCCACAGCCCGCAGGCCAGCGCCTCGTCCAGGCGCGCCGCCAGCGCCGCCCTGGCCGCCGGGTTCTCTCGGCGCAGGAACGCGTCCACCGCCGCATCCCCCAGCGTCGCCTCGAACACCAGGTCGAACTGCCGGTCGAACCGCTCCTCCAGGGTGGCCGCGAAGCCGAACAGCGCGTCCGCCCCGCGCGCGATCTCCGACGCCCCGCGATAGCCGTGCGCCATCATGCCGCGCACCCAGTCCGGGTTCGCCGCCCGCCCGCGCACCACGCGCGCCACCTCCTCCGCCGTGCGGCGCACCCGCGCCGCGCCCTCGCGCGAGGTATCAGCGTGGTACAGCGCCGGCGCTCCGCCCAGCGAGGCCGCCGCCGCCGCGAACCCGCCCTCGTGCGCGACGAAGCCCGGCCCGTCCAGCAGGTCGGTCTCCGCGTGGTCCTGCACATGCACGAAGGCGTCCGCTGCCGCCACCCGCCGCTCCAGCCCCACGCGGTCCGCCGCCCCGTCGCGCCCCGGCCCCCACGCGCATTCCGACGCCGCCAGGTACGCCTCGCCCAGCGCCGCCCTGCCCTCCCGGGCGCCCCTGCCTCGATCACCCGTGCCCCGATCACTCATGCCCTGGGCGCCGCGATCCAGCAGCGCCGACACGCCCGCGCCGTACTGGCCGGCCGCCGGCCCGTACACCCGCGCCGTCGCCGCTTGGAGCGCCGCGCCCGCCAGCCCGCGCACCGCCTCCGCCAGAGGGTTGAACTCGCCCGCCTCGTCGCGCGCCGCCACCGCGCGCACCGCCTCGTCGAACAGCGCCACCTGGGTCTCGAAGGCGTCGCGGAACAGCCCGGAGATGCGCAGAGTCACGTCCACCCTCGGCCGGTCCAGCACCGCCAGCGCCAGCACCTCCACCCCCACCACCCGCGCCGACTCCTCGTCCCACAGGGGCCGCGCGCCCAGCAGGTGCAGCGCCAGCGCCAGGTCCTCGCCCCCGGTGCGCATCGCGGCGCTGCCCCACAGGTCGATCACCAGCGCGCGCGGCCAGTCCCCCCGCTCCTGGCGGTGGCGCAGCAGAAGCAGCGCCGCCACCCGCTCCGCCGACGCCACCGCGGCGCGGGTCGGCATCCCCCTCGGGTCGATCGCCGCGATGTTGCGCCCCGTCGGCAGCACGTCCGCCCGCCCCCGCGACGGCGCGCCCCCCGGCCCGGGCTCGACGAAGCGGGCGTCCAGCGCCGCCAGCAGCGCCCCGGCCTCCGCCTCCGCGCACGCCGCGAGCCGCGCCTCCAGCACCGCCGGCCCGACCCCGGGATTGCCGCGCAGCAGGCCGTCGCGCAGGGCGCCCAGATCCGGCGGCGGCGCGCCGAACACGTGCAGGCCGTCGCGGATCTGAAGCTCCTTGATGTCGCACAGATAGGCGTCGAGGCGCGCGAGGGGGTCGTCGTCGGACGCAAGAAGCAAGCAAGGTTGAGGCTCTGCCTCAAACTCCGCCAAAGGCAGGCCTTTGGAATCCATTACTTCAGTAAATTGGTGTCCAGAGGCCTTGGCCTTTGGCGGGTCTGGGCAGAGCCCAGCCTTGCTTTCTTCCAGCAGGCCCGCCCGCCCCGCCCGCTCCAGGATCTCGCGCCGCAGCCCCGCCGCCCTGCGCGGGTCCAGCCCGTCCGCCGTCGCGTACTCGTCGATCAGCCGCTCCAGCGCCGCCGCCTCGCCCTGCGCCGCCGCCCCGCGCATCGGCGGCGTGAGGTGGCCGATCGTCACCGCGCCGAGCCTGCGCCGCGCCGCCGCCGCCTCGCCAGGGTTGTTCACCACGAACGGGTAGATCACCGGCAGCCCGCCCAGCAGCGCCCGCGGCGCGCAGCCCGCCGCCGGCGCCACCGGCTTGCCCGGCAGCCACTCCAGGGTGCCGTGCGCGCCCAGCATCACCAGCGCGTCCGCCCGCTCCGCCAGCCGCAGCCAAAGGTGGAACGCCACATGCCCGTGGCGCGGCGGCAGCGCCGGGTCATGGTAGGACGCGCGACGGTCCGGCGCGCCGCCGCGATCCGGCTGCACCGCCAGCAGCACCCGCCCGCGGCGCGCGTGCCGCCAGGCGAACCGCCCGCCCGCGACCGACGGATCGTCCTCCGGCGCACCCCAGGCCGCGCTCACGGCGGCCCGCAGCGACTCCGGCAGCGTCGCGAACAGCGCCGCATACGCCGCGAGCGGCAGCGCCGGCGCAGGCGGAGCGCGGCACAGCAGGTCCGCCACGCGCGCGGCGTCCGGGAGCGCGCACGCCCCGACGTCGTAGCCGGCGCCGCGCAGCGCCCGCAGGACCACGGCGACGCTGGCGGGCGTGTCGAGCCCGACCGCGTGCCCGACCTGGCCCGCCACCCCCGGATAGTCCGGCAGCACCAGCGCGACGCGCCGCTCCCCCGCCGGCGCGGCGCCCAGCCGCGCCCAGCAGACGGCCCTGTCGGCCGCCAGCGCGAGGCCGTCCGCGTCGGGCGCGTGCCGCCTGCGGGTGAACTCCAGCGCGGCGACGCCCTCCTCGACCTTGAACGAGATCGCCGCCGTGGCGAGCCGCCCGTCCAGCTCCGGCAGCACCACCTGCATCGCCATGTCCTGCGGCCCGAGCCCGCGCGCGGACGCCGCCCACGCCGCCCGCGAGGCCTGCGCCAGCACGACCTGCAGCACCGGCGCCCCGGCCGCGTCGAGCGGCGAGCCGTCCCCCGCGCCGCCCGCGCCGCCCGGCGCGCGCGAGGAGAACGCGGTGGCGTTCAGCACCACCGCGGGCCGCCACGCGCGCAGCCGGCCGGCCACGAAGGCGCCCGCCGCCGCGTCCTTGAGGCTCGGCACGAACAGCGCGCGCGCCCGCATCCCGCGCGCCGCCAGCGCCGCCGCCAGCGCCTCGACCGGCGCCACGTCGCCCGCCAGCAGGTGCGAGCGGTAGAACACGATCGCCGCCAGCCCGGCGTCGCGACCGACCGCGCCGCCTGGCACGGCATCGTCCCCAGGCGCGCCACCGCCGGTCGCCCTCCACGGCCCGCCCGCCCCCGCGCCGGGGATGTCAGCCCCCGCGCCGGGCATGGCGTGCTCGCCGAACGCCGGCACCGCACAGCCTTCGTCCCGCGGCCGCGCGCACAGCCCGCCCTCGTGCGCCGCGAGCAGCAGCGCCAGCCGCGTGTTCCCCGCCCCGCCGCCGCGCAGCAGGGCCTCGATGCGCAGCCGCACCGGCTCCGGCACCGTGGAGAGCTCCGCGAGCCGGGGGTCCGCCCGCTCGCAGCCCGGCACCACGGCGAGCGCGATGCCTTCCCGCCGGCACAGCACGCCCAGCTCCTCCGCGCCGTAGCGCCAGTACTCCATGCCGCCGAGCAGCCGCAGCACCACGGCGCGCGCCCGCGACACCGTGCGCTCCAGATAGAGGTCCACCGACAGCGGATGGCGCAGCCGCGCCAGGCTCGCCAGCCGCAGCCCGAACCCGCCCGCCGTCCCGCCCAGGCCCGTCTCCCCACCCAGACCCGTATCCCC
>CAXSES010000065.1:0-4593 GCA_964236225.1 uncultured Acetobacteraceae bacterium | reverse complement strand
AGGCCCGTCTCCCCGCCGTCCCGCCCCGGCGCGTCGCCTCCTGCCGCGTCCCCGCCATCCAGCCAGGCCGCCGCCGCCGCCGAGAGGTCGCTGTCGGAGAACGAGACGAACACCAGCCCCGCCGGCGACTGGGCGAGATCGACGGCCGCCTCCGCCTCGTCGAGCGTGTGCGTCTCGCGGACCAGCAGGTGCATCGCCTAGCCCCGCATCGACGAGGAGATCGCCGCGCGGTCCATCCCGGCGCGCCCGATCACCACCAGCCGCCCTTGCCGCGCCTCCCCCGGCGCCCAGGCGCGGTCGAACTCGTGGCGGAACCGCGCGCCCACCCCCTGCACGGCGAGACGCATCGGCCGCCCCGCCACCGGCACGAAGCCCTTGACGCGCAGGATGTCGTGCGCCTCCGCCACCGCGCGCAGCCGCGCCACCAGCGCGTCCGGCGAGCCCGCCTCCGCCACCTCGACGACGAAGCTGTCGAAGTCGTCGTGCTCGTGCGCGCCGCCCTGCGCGTCGTGGTGCGACGGCCGCGCGTCCAGGTCGTCCTCCGCCGCCGCGGCCAGCCCGAGCAGCACCGCGGGATCGACGCGGCCCTCGCGCGCCTCGACCACCTTGACCCCGCGCGGCGCCAGCCCCGCGACCAGCGCCCGCAGCGCCGCCAGCGCCGCCGCGTCCAGCAGGTCCGCCTTGTTCACCACCACCAGGTCGGCCGCCTGCACCTGGTCCTCGAACACCTCGGCCAGCGGGTTGTCGTGCTCGAGCGACGGGTCCGCCGCGCGCTGCGCCGCCACCGCCGCCGGGTCGTCGGCGAACCGCCCCGCCGCCGCCGCCGGCCCGTCGATCACCGCGATCACCCCGTCCACAGTGACCCGCTCGCGCACCGCCGGCCAGCCGAACGCGCGCAGCAGCGGCTTGGGGATCGCCAGCCCCGAGGTCTCGATCAGGATGTGCTCGGGCGCGGGCTCGCGCGCCAGCAGCGCCGCCATCGCCGGCAGGAAATCGTCCGCCACCGTGCAGCACAGGCAGCCATTGGCCAGCTCGACGACGCTGCCCTCGTCGCACCCCTCGATGCCGCACGAGCGCAGCACGTCGCCGTCGATGCCGAGCGCCCCGAACTCGTTGACGATCACCGCGATCCGCCGGCCCTTCGCATGGGCGAGGACGTGGCGCAGCAGCGTCGTCTTGCCGGCGCCGAGGAAGCCGGTGACCACCGTCGCCGGGATCTTGCGCTGCACGGCGCTCATGCCGCCCGCTCCGGGGCCGCTTGGTCCGCAACCGCCCGCTCCGGGGCCGCTTGGTCCGTGGCTGCCCGCTCCGTGGCCGCCGGCTCCGCAACCGCCCGGTCAGCGGGGGGCGCGCGGCCCATCACCACGTCGCGCAGGGAGGCGGCGCGGCGCGACGGCATCACCGTGCCGTTGCGCGACTCGCCGTAGGTCCTGGCGTAGGCCGCGAGGTCGGCGGCCAGCGCGGGCGACAGGCCGCCCAGCAGGTAGGTCCAGCGCCCGGGCATCGACAGCACGGCGGAGCAGCCGCGCCCGCAATTCGCGAGGCAGCTCGTCTCGCGCAGCTCCACCGCCGGCAAGCGGTCCTGCGAGTCCGCGAGCGCGCGGGCCACGGCGGCGTGCAGAATGCGGCCCATTGGCGGCTCGCCGGGCTGGAGGGTCAGGCCGCCCTGGCAGGTGGCGCAGACGTGGAGGATGACGGTGTCGGTCATGCAGGTCCCGGGCATCGGCCCCGCGAGGCGCGGGACCAGGCCGCGCAGCGCGCGCGTGCGGGGATGCGACCGTCCGGGGATGCGCCGCACCCGCGGGACCGGCGCGGCCGCAACGCGGCGACGCCGAGGCCGCCGGGGCACCCCGCCCGGAGACACGATCTGGCCAGGGCCGGGCCACGGCTCTCGCCCTGGCAGCCGGTCCCGCGATGGCAGGTCTCCTGGCTCGCGGATCAGGCGCGGCCCGCCCGCCTTCCCGGCGCCGCGCTGGCACCAGTGGCACATGGACGGGCCGCTCTCCGCTCACAGTTGCGGGGGCAGCCGCGGCTTCGGGCGATCCTGCCCCCACCGCATTCCCTTTTCATCCTCCCGGCAGGGAGGAACCATCGCGTCTGGTCTAGGTCTCGGCGCACGCGGAAGTCAACAAGCGCAGCGGGCGAGGCCGCCCCCCGGCCCCGGCGCCCCCGGAGTTGCGCGCGGGGCCTGCGCCTTCATCATGCCGGTCCAGGGGCGGCTCGCCCCTGGCGGGTCTGGGCAGCGCCCAGTCTTTCTTGGAGGTATCGGCTATGGCTCGGCTCACCCTGGTCCTGGGCGGCGCCCGCTCCGGCAAGAGCCGGCTGGCGGAAGGCCTGGTCGCGCGCCTGCCGCCGCCCTGGACGTACATCGCGACCGCGCAGGCGTTCGACGACGAGATGCGGGCGCGGATCGCCCTGCACGCCGCGCGGCGTGACGCGGGCTGGCGAACGGTGGAGGCCCCGCACGACCTGGCCGTCGCGCTCGACGCGGCCCCGGGTCCTGTGCTGGTGGACTGCCTGACGCTGTGGGTGAGCAACGCCCTGCTGCGCGGCGACGACCTGGACGCGGCGTCGGACGGGCTGCTGGCGGCGCTGGGGCGACGGGGGGCGGAGACGGTGCTGGTGTCGAACGAGGTCGGCCTGGGGATCGTGCCGGACAACGCGCTGGCGCGGGCGTTCCGCGACGCGGCGGGCACGCTGCACCAGAGGGTGGCGGCGCGGGCCGACAGGGTGGCGTTCGTGGCGGCGGGGCTGGCGGTGTGGCTGAAGGGGGCGGAGAGGTGAAGGGCGTCGCCAGCGTTCGTCTTGCCGGAGCAAGGTCGCGATGACCTTCAAGCGGGACTGAACTCATCCACAGTTAAGCGCATCGGTCATTCTCGAATGCCAACACCCGGGTTCGACGGCAGGGAGTTTGGCTTCGGGCGAACGCGGGCAAGAATGGTCTGTCCGAATGCCAGGCGGTACCAGCCGAGCGTGTCCTCTCCGACATTCCCGACATGGCCTCCTTCGACCGGATCAAGCTCTCCCAGGCCGTTCAGCCAGAGACGCCCGTCCATCATCCCGACCGCATCCACGGCAACGCGAGCGGGCTGCCACGAGCGCAGGTCAGGATAACGGAACAACAGGCTCGGCCTGCGTTCGGCAACGGCAGCCATGCGCCTCGCTTCGGATCGAATGTAGTCCTTGTCCTGCACCTCTCCCTCGCATTCGCGTTCCGTGCAGGCTCCGAGAACTGCTCCCGCCATCGTGGCGATCGAGTCCGTGTCCGATCCAAGAGCGTTGATGACGGTCAGGATCGTGGGTTTTGGATCGGACAGTTCGGCAGATGAGCAGGCGAACGCCGCCAGGATCGAGGTTTTCGTGCCCGAGCCTCTGAACGTAGGGTCCGTCGCGCCAATCCTGGCGGCTGCTTCCTCGTACGCCGATGGGGGCCGCGCCTGCCCGAGCTGCGCGAGCGTGCTGATATCCTCTGCCATCTCCCTGGTGACGAGGGCGACGCCTTCCTCGAATGAAAGCTCGCTCGCCTGCTCCCAGGCACCAAGCCACGAGAGGCGGAGATCACCGTCGCCACGGATGAGTTCGGGCAACGATCTCAGACGCTCCACAATTCCCAGGATCTCGTTCATCGTGGCGGCTTTGCTCTCCCTCATCGCGAACAGCAGCGCGAGCGCATGGAGGCAGGCGCCGAGAATGCCGCGCGGGTGGCCGTGGGTGCATACCGAGTTACGCACGACATCGAGTAGAATCGCGTTCGAGTTGGAGAGGTCACGGGCTGCCCACACATGCGGCTGGATACGCATCGCGGCCCCGTTTCCTCCAGAGCGGACGTAGGCTGCACGCTTTGAGGCGAAGAAGTTGGAGTGCCAGGTGGCGGAGGTGCGGGCCAGATTCACGGCCGCCTCCCTGGAGCCGGCACCCGCGCCCAGCGCGTAGTTGGCCCAGGCTGGCAGCTCGACTTTTGCAAACGCCGCGACGTCGAAGCTCCCGTCCGGACGGATGGCCCGTCCTGTGGAGAGACGCAACTGGGTGTCATCGGAATAGGTGCCTGGCGGGAGGCTGACACTCGCGCCGTTGTCGCCGCCAGTCTTTCGCTTCCAGCCGACGGTATCCTGAACCAGCGGCGTGCCAGTCCAGGTGTGCACTCGACCAGAATCCGCAAGCTCGGTCATGAATCCCAAGGCATCGCCATAGGCCGCCCACTCAGCGGACCGCCTGTTCCGTTCGGCACGACTGAAGCTCACAACGGCCGATGCCCGAACTTTTCCGGCCCGAACTTTTCCGGAACAACCATGACATCGACCTTCTTGTGAAACGTTGCCTCCAAAAATCCAACAACCTCCAGATTGGTCGGCGGCACTTCGCACATGGATATGTTCCAGGTATCCCGTCGACACTGAATGGGGGCAGAGCGCCTCCGCCTGGAAGCACGTCGGATGGCAGGGACGCGGACGATGATACTGAAAATCAATAGGTTGCCTGATCGAGGTACGGCCTGAAACAACCATGCTCCAGCCAACGGGTTCCAAGGGCCCTGCCTTTGGCGGGGTCCAGGGGCAGAGCCCCTGGCCTTGCTTCCTGCCTGAGCGGCCACGA
>CAXSES010000064.1:3744-11557 GCA_964236225.1 uncultured Acetobacteraceae bacterium | reverse complement strand
ACCCCGGCGGCGCCGGGCCGCGGATCGCTGCGACCCTATCTCGCGACCCGGACACACCACCGCAACCGGCGGCGGCAACGCAATCGTTCAGTTTGCCGGGAGGTGGCCGCCCAGGAAGCCAGGCAAGGCTGGGCTCTCCCTCCGCCTGCCCTTCCAACGGCCCAAGAGGGTCGTCGGAACCTTTGGCAGCTACGCCCGGACCCGCCATGGGGGACCCTCCCCTGGACCCGGCTTGACTTAAGGGAAGGCGGTCCAGGGGACCTTCCCCTGGCGGAGTTTGAGGCAGAGCCTCAACCTTGCCTGCCTGCTGTCAGTCGTTCATCGGATACGACGCCATCAGCCTGCGCTGCAGCCGCCACAGCCTGAGCATTCCGAGCACCCCGGACGGCCTGGCGCCGCGCCTGCGCATGTCCCGCCCGATCTCGAACGCCGCGCGGTAATGCGAGAACTGCGTGGCGTAGGCGTCGCGCAGGCTGGTCCGCGGGTCCCAGATGTGGGTGGCCTCCGAGCCCACGCCGTTGACCTCGATCACCCGGACCTCGCCGCGTCGCAACGCCTCCAGGCTCGCGAAGCGCAGGTCCACCCGCCCGAAATGGAAGTCCGGCATCGAGCGCATCAGCGCGTCGACCCGCTCCGCCAGCGCGGGCGTGGCGTGGACGGAGCCGTCTCGGAACTCGGACCCCTTGCAGTGGTTGCCCGCGAACACGAGGCGCACGGTCTCGCCCGCCGCCGGCACGCTGTCGAGCCGCGCCCGCAGCCGGGGCAGGTAGATCGCCGGCACCTTGCCATGCCTGGGATGCGCCAGGATCAGCGCGCGCAGCGTCGCGACCCCGTCGCCGCGCACCGACGGCGCGTGTTTCAGGGTGATCGAGGTCAGCCGCCCGTGCGCCTCGTGGGGCCGGCGGACATAGAACACCCCCGCCTCGCCCTCCCACGCCACCAGCGCCTGCAGCACCAGGGCCACGCCGCGCGGGAACGCCGCCAGCGCGCGCGACAGCGCCGCCTCGTCCCCCGCCAGCCGCACGCCTGTGCCGTTGCAGCCGATGTCCGGCTTGACCACCACAGGCAGGGCGAGCCCGCCCGCCCGCATCGCGGCGCGCGCCCTGATCGCGTCCGCCTCGCCGGTGACCAGGGTGACGTAGGGCGCGATCAGCGCGCGCGCCTCGCCCTCGGACTGGTCGAGGATCGAGGTCTTGCTCTCGCCGCACAGCCCGCCGGTGGCGACGTGCGGGTTGGCGGCGGTGGGCAGGCTGAAGCCTCCGTGCCGCACGCCGAGCGCGATCCAGTGCGCGACCACGGGCAGGTAGAACAGCCATCCCGGCCAGAACTCGAACCACGACACCACCCTTGCGCCGCGCCGCGCCGCGCCGCCCGGCCGGAACGGCGCCGCCAGCCGCTCAAGCCCGCCGGCGAACATTTCTGGGAGTCTGCCTGCCCTGGGTGCCGTGGCACCCGCGTCGCCCATGCTGCCGCCCGCGTCGCCCCTGCGGCCTACGTTGCCCACGCGGCCGGTGTCGCCCGTGCGGCCGGTTTCGCCCACGCGGCTCGCGTCGCCCAGGCTGCCCGCATCAATCGTGTCGAGCGCCTCGCTCATGGCGTGTCCTCCTGCATCCTGGCGACGATTCGCCCCATCGCCACGATCACCGCCGCGAAGCCGATCGCCCCGATCCAGCGCCACGCGCCGAGGTAGTCCACCAGCACCTGCCCGATGCGCAGAGAGACGGCGAACAGCATCGACGTCCAGATCAGCGTCGCCATCACCGCCGCCAGCGCGAACTGGCGGAAGCTGGCGCCCAGGAACCCGCAGGCGGTGTAGGTCGGCAGCCGCGCGCCCGGGATGAACCGGCTGATGAACACCACCCGGAACACGTGGCGGTTCAGCCACTCCCGCCCGTGCGTCTGCCGGCGCTCCGGCACCAGGCGGCGCAGGCGCGGGAAGGTGGCCCCCAGCCGCCCCAGCCCGTACAGCCCCATGTCGCCGACCACGATGCCCACGTAGAGCGCGCCCAGCGCCACCCCCCAGGACAACGAGGAGTCCTGCACCCGCATCGCCGCCAGCACGGTGGCCGCGTCCTCCAGGATGAAGGTGCCGAGGATGACGAGCGCGGCCTGCACGAACGGGGAGCGGCCCGCGAGGTCGAGCAGGCCGGCGATGGAGCCGCCGAACACGAACTCAGGCCGTCCCGCCCGGATGGTTCAGCCCCGCCTGGCTCGGCAATGCGCGCCCCTCCTTTGCGTCCGGGCGAGCCGGGCCTGTGATCCGCCGCAAGCCCGGCGCACGCGGTCCATACCGGCCCGGCCGGGCCGCGTCACCCCGGCTTCGCGCGAGGGCCTGCTCACGGAAGCAGACGAAGCCAAACTCCGCCCTTGCCTGGAAGCGGGAACCCCCCAGAAGCGAGCCGCCCCTGGACCGGCCTTGCTTAAGAACTGGATTCCAAAGGCCTGCCTTTGGCGGAGTTTGAGGCGGAGCCTCAACCTTGCCTGCCTTGCCTGGCCTGACACGCGGACCCGACGAGGCGCCCGGCCTCGCGCGGCGCGGCGTCCGTGCCGGTCAACGCGCGGGCAGGGCGGCGTAGATCGCCGCCTCGAACGCCTGGCTCGCCGCCAGCGCCCCGGGGTCCGCGAAGGGCAGCAGCGGCGCCAGCAGCACGCCCGACACCCCGCGCACCGCGTCCACCCAGAAGAACGTGTTGGTGACCCCGCCCCACGACAGCGTGCCCACGCCGCGCCCGCGCGGCGACGGCGCCGTGTCCACCAGGCCCGCGAGCCCCCAGCCAGGATCGCCCGCGACCGGCAGCGCCACGTCGCACGACATCTCCGGCCGCGCGGCGGGCAGCGGCGCCGGGCGCAGCCCGCCGATCTGGTGCGCGCCCATCGCCGCCACGGTCTGCGCGCGCAGCACCCGCACGCCGTCCAGCACGCCACGCCCCAGCAGCATCCGCGTCAGCACCAGCATGTCGCGCGCAGTGGAGAACAGGCCGAAGCCGCCGCTCTGGTACTCGCCGTCCGCGCAATAGGGCGGCTCCGCGCGGCACATCCCGTCCGGCCCGCGCCGGTGCAGCGGCGCCAGCCGCGCCGCGCGCCCCGGGTCCAGCGCGAACCCGGTGTCGGTCATCCCCAGCGGCCCCAGCAGGCGGGCCTGCATCGCCTCTGCGAGCGGCAGGCCGGTCGCCGCCTCGATCGCGCGGCCCACCCACTCGCCCGCCATCCCGTAGAGCCAGCGCTCGCCCGGGTCGAACAACAGCGGCAGGCGCAGCCCGGCCAGCCTGCGCTCCAGCACCGGCGGCACCCCGGCGGCACGCCCGAAGCGCAGCAGCGTGGCGTCCCAGAACTCTATGCCGATCCCCGCGGTGTGGGTCAGCAGGTGGTGAAGCGTGATCGGGCGGGCGGCGGCGCGCAGGATCGGCTCGCCGTTCCGCGAGAACCCCTCCAGGACCTGCGGCGCCTCCAGCTCCTCCAGCAGCGCCCCCAGCGGCCTGTGCAGCGACAGGCTGCCCTCCTCCACCAGCCCCAGCGCCAGCACCGCCGTCGCCAGCTCGCTCATCGCGGCGACCCAGAACACGCTGTCCGGCGCGAGGTCCGCGCCCTGGACGCCCTGGTAGAGCACCCCGTCCGCCGTGGCCGCCGCCGCCGCCACGCCCGGCACCAGGCCTTCCGCCACCGCCGCCGCGAGCACCCCGTCGAGCGCCGCGGCGCGCGCCGCCGCATCGCCGGCCAACGGCTCCAGGCCCGCCCCGGCGGCGGGACCGGCCATGCCGACCGCGCCGCGATCGCGCCCGTCCATCAGCGCTGCCCGCCGCTGCGGGCCGGCATCCTGGCCGGGCGCATTCCCACCGGGCGCGTTCCGGCTGGACGTGCCCCCACCGGGCGCGCCGCGACGGGATGCGCCACCACGGGCGCCCGCGAGTCAGCGAAGGCCTGGGCGCAGGCGTTGCCGTCGCCGGTGCCGAACTGGATGGTGGGCAGCAGCGCCGCCGGGCCCGCGAGGAAGCCGAGCCCGACCGCGGCCCCTGTGCGCGCCGCGATCTCGGCGCCGGGCAGCACGCTCGGCGAGGACAGCGTGCCGCCGATGTTGATCGCGCCCGGCAGCGAGCCGATCGAGAAGCCCGTCGATCGCGTGGTCAGGGCGAGGTCGAGCTTCTCGCCGTTGAAGTTGATGTCGCCGGTCGCGGTGCTGCGTTCCTCGGAGGTCTGCAGCAGGAACACCTTGGTCTGCAGCACGCCGTTGTTCAGCACGAAGTCGGACACGAAGCACTGCACCTTGGCCTTCTGCGGGATGCCCATCGCCGAGAGGATCGCCTTGCCGAACTCCACCCCGGCGATGTTGAGCAGAAGCGCGCTGAGGGTGCCGCCGCCGCTCATCGACAGCTTCAGGCCGCCGTTGCCGGTCCCCATCACCTGCGCCACGGAGGTCCCGGCGCCGTCGATCTTGGCCTCCCCGGTGATTGTGCCCTCGCCCGCGAAGCTGTGCGTCGCCGCCATGATCTTGGCCAGGGGCAGCTGGCGGAACGAGACGTCGCTGTTGATGCGCTTGGCGGGCGCGTCGACCATGATGTCGGAGACGATCTCGCCGCCGCCGATGCCGAAATTCAGCGGATGGACATTGATCCTGCCGTCCACCACGTCGATGCGGAAGTAGATGTTGTCCATTGGCACATATTTGTTGATGATCTTCTCGCCATGATACTGCACGTGCAGGTCGGCGGCCTTGACCACCGGAAGGTTGATCGGCTTGTCGGGCAGGAAGTGGCCGCTCTTCTCCGCCTTCGCGACGCGGGCCCTGGTCTCCGGCGCCTCGTGGGCCGACCCAGAGGCCTGCCCCGGCGCCGTGCCGATGAAGCCGCCGAGATCGGCCAGGTCGACCCTGCGCGAGACGAGGTTCATGTCGACCACCGGCTTCGCGCCGCCCATCGCCACGTCGATGTCCCCGCCGAGGTCGCTGTCGCCCACCTTTCCCGCGAACTGGTGGAACTGCACGTCCCGCTTGCCGGCGTCGTAGGCGAGGTTGCCGATGATGCTGTAGGCCGGCGTCTGCGGGATCGGGATGCCGGTCAGCGGGAACAGCAGCGACATGTCCGGCCCGCTCAGCCCGAGCTTCAGCCTCGCCCCCTCGAAGTGCAGCGGGTCCTCCACCGTGCCCACGAGCGTGACCTTGGTCGGCCCGTTCTCCAGGTGCAGGTCGATCGGGTAAGGCTCCTTGCGGTCCTCCAGGCTCAGCAGCGCGCCCGCCACCAGCCCGCCGGTGATCGGCTGGTCGGAGTAGCGTCCCTTCGCGCTCGCCACGATCCGCGGGCCGGTGTCGCCGGAGGCCTCGCGCGTGCTGACGTCCAGGCCGATCGCCGCCTTGAGCTTGGGGTCGGTGAACTGCACGTGGCTGTCGGTGATGCGCAGGTCGCCGATCCTTGGCAGCGTCCCGCCGCCCTTCGCCGGCGCGTCCCCTGCGGGCTTCGCGGCGCCCAGGGTCCAGTTGTTGCGCCCGTCCGCCAGCCCGGTGGCCTCGACCTGCCCGCCATCGACCGCGATCACCGGCAGGACCAGGGCGCGGGTACGGATGTACTGCATCACGTCGGCGCTGATGGTCAGACTGCGCGCGGTCGCGAACGGCTTGTCGTCGGGAAACCCGTCCGGCTCGGCGACCACGGGGTCGTCCACCGTCACCGTCGTCACGCGGCCGAGATGGACGTGGAGGTGGCTGATGGTCACCTTGCGCCCGAGCGCCGCGGACGCCCTCGCCTCGACCAGGGGCACGAACCAGTCCCAGCGCCAGAACACCACCAGCAGCAGGATCGCGACGAGCGGGACGCCCAGCACGAAGGGCCAGAGCCGTATGTGAGACTGCGCCATGCGGCCGTTCCTCCCGAATGGTGCCGACGCATGGAACGCCGACCCGCGGCAGGGGGTTCCGGACGCCGGGCGCGGCAGGCAGGCAGGCAGGGCAGGGCAGCCCTGGGCCGCCAGGGCGCAGGCCTTCGGGAACCGGCGCGTTGAAGTGGCGGCTTCCAGGGGCGAGCCTTCGGCGGAGTTCGAGGCCCGGGCCCGAAGGCGCGCCTCGACCCCGCTGCCTACCGGCCGGCGAACGCCGCCAGCAGCCGCGCGTGCGAGCGCATTCCCGCGTGGAAGCAGCGCAGCTCGAACTTCTCGTTCGGGCCGTGCACCTGGTCGTCCTCCAGGCCGAAGCCCACCAGCAGGCTGTCGACGCCGAGCACCCGGCGCATCTGCTCCACCACGGGGATCGAGCCGCCGGAGCCGATCAGCACCGCCGGCCTGCCGAACTCCTCTGCCAGCGCCGCGCGCGTCGCCGTCACCCAGCGGCTGTCCGACGCCACTTCGAAGCCCGGCGAGCCGCTGTGGGCCTCCAGCTCGACGCTGACCCCAGGGGGCGCGCGTTCGGCCACGAACCGGCGGAACAGCGACACGATCCGGTCCGGGTCCTGGCCGGGCACCAGGCGGAACGACACCTTGGCCCCGGCCTCGGCCGGGATCACCGTCTTGCTGCCCGGCCCCTGGTAGCCGCCCCAGATGCCGTTGACCTCCGCGGTGGGGCGCGCCCACAGCCGCTCCAGCCCGCCGCGCCCGCGCTCGCCGTCCCGCCGGCCCGCGGGCAGGGCGACGCCGATGCCGCCCAGGAACGCCGCCTCGTCGAAGCCGAGCGCCTGCCACTCCTCAAGCTGCGCCCGGTCCGGCTCGGCCACCCCGTCGTAGAAGCCGGGCACGGCGACCCGCCCGTCCGCCTCGTGCAGCCCGCCCAGGATGTGCGCGAGCGCCGCGATCGGGTTGGGCGCCGAGCCGCCATACATCCCGGAATGCAGGTCGCGCGACGGCCCGCGCACGGCAAGCTGCGTGTAGGCGAGGCCGCGCAGCCGCGTGGTGATCGCCGGCGTGTCGATGTCCCACATCCCGGTGTCGGAGATGATCGCGACATCGGCAGAGAGCGCCGCGCGGTGCTCCACCAGGAACGCCTCCAGGCTGGGGCTGCCGACCTCCTCCTCGCCCTCCAGCAGCACGGTGACGCGCGCGGGCGGGCCGCCCGCGACGTCGTGCCAGGCGCGCAGCGCCTCCAGCCACATCAGGCTCTGGCCCTTGTCGTCCACCGCGCCGCGCGCCACCACGCGCCGCCCCTGCGGGCCGTCCACCACGACCGGCTCGAAGGGCGGGCTGGTCCACGGCCCCAGCGGCTCGGCGGGCTGCACGTCGTAGTGCCCGTAGAACAGCAGGTGCGGACCCTGCGCGGCGCCGGTGCCGGCGTGATGGGCGAGCACGATCGGCCGGCCCGGCGTCTCGTGCACGCCCGCCTCGAAGCCGATCGCCGCGAGCTGCGCCCTCGCCCAGGCCGCCGCCCTGGCGCAGTCCGGGTCGTGGTCGCGCTGCGCGCTGACGCTGGGGATGCGCAGGAACTCCACGAGCCGCGCGGTCGCCGCCTCGAGCCCGGCGTCGAGCCGGGACAGCACCTCGGCCAGCACCGCGCCCGGGGGCGTGGCGTCGCCCGGCCGCCCGGGCGTGCCGCCGTGGCGGAGGCTTTCGCCGCCGTGACCGGGAGTTGCGCTCATGCCTGGCCTCCTGACGATGCGATGGGCCGCGCCCCGGCGTGCGGCCCGGCCTGCAACCCGAGCTGTGCCCCAGGCTGTGCCCCGGCCTGCGACACGCGGCACGCGCCCGCCTGCGACCCGGCCTGCGACTCCGCCTGCACCCCGGACCGTATCCTGGCCTGCGACACGGCCTTGAGCACGGGTTGCGGCGCGGATCGTCCGGCCTGTCCCCCGGCGGGCGCCGCGTAGGTCTGCCCGGCGGCGGGCGCCGCGTAGGTCTGGAGGAA
>CAXSES010000064.1:0-3644 GCA_964236225.1 uncultured Acetobacteraceae bacterium | reverse complement strand
CGGCGGGCGCCGCGTAGGTCTGCCCGGCGGCGGGCGCCGCGTAGGTCTGGAGGAACATGGCGACGGAGCTGGCCACCACGCGCTCGACCTCCGCGTCGCTCGGCGTGGCGATCAGCTGCAGCCGGCACAGCATGCCGAGCCGCGTCTGGCACAGCGCGAAGAACTGCTCTGCGGCGAAGCGCGCATCGTCGACCACCAGGCGGCCGGCCAGGGTCTGGCGCGTCAGCCAGTCCGCCATGTGCCCGATCGCGTGCGCCGGACCCGCGTCGTAGAACGCGCGCGCGAGGTCGGGGAACTTGGAGGCCTCCGACATCGTGACCCGGAAGATGGTCAGCCCGATCGGCGAGAAGATCATGCGCACCATCTGCTCGCCGATGCGGCGCAGGGCGGCCTCCGGGTCGGCTCCGTCGTCGCCGGCGTCGAACATGGCGGCGATGGTGCGGGTGCACTCCTCCCCAACGAAGGCCGCGAACAGGTCGGCCTTGCCGGCGAAGTAGTTGTAGAGCGTGCCCTTCGACACGCCGGCTTCGGCGGCGATGCGCGACATGCTGGCGCCCTCGTAGCCTTCCTGCGCGAACACCAGGGCCGCGCCGTGCAGGATCTGCCGCTGCTTCTCTGGGGAAAGGGCCTCCGTCCCGGACATCGCGCTCTCCTCCTGGCGCCCGGACGGACCGCGTCCGCGACACCGTTCCGCCGCGTTCCGCCACAACCGATCAGGCAACGCCGGGCGGTGCGTCGCGACCGGATTGACGATCGGGTCGAACACGGTAGGTTGTCAATGCTGACCGAACCGATCGGTCAGCCGACGCATCTCGTACTGGCGGGCTATGGCGCTGACCTGTCGGCAAGCAAGGCTGGGCTCCGCCCGGACCCGCCAGAGGCCCGGGCCTCCGGAGACTCCTTCCTTGAGCAAAGAAACCTGGCCTTGAGCAGCGAAATTCCGGCCTTGAGCAGGGAAACTCCGCAGGCTCGCCTTCGGGCGGGTTCGAGGCGAACCCTCGATCCTCTTGCCTCGCCGGTCACTTCCGAGGGCTGCCGATACCAGGCGTTCGAGCAATGGAGAACGTCGGCGTGACGCTGCGCGAACAAGCTACGGTGCAGGGACCGCAATCCGCGGTTCTGCCTCGACCGCCGCCCTTGGTCCGGGACGCCCGGGCATCCAGCCCTGCGCGGACGCCCGATCTCGCGCGCATCCCCCCGCGCGCCTCCCCGCGCACCCCCGCGTTCCGGCGCCCTGCATCGGCCCGCGCCGCCCGCCTGCTGCCGGGCGCTCTGCTCGCGCTGCTCTGCGGCTGCACCGTCGGCCCGGACTTCAGGCAGCCCAGCGTGTGGTCGCCGACCTCTTGGTTCGCGAGCCGGCCGGCGACGCCCGTGTCCTACGAGGCGAGCCTGGCGGTGGCGCAGCCGATCGACCCGGCCTGGTGGAAGCTGCTCGGCGACGACAAGCTCACCGCGCTGGAGGAGCGCGTCGCCGCGCAGAACCTCAACGTCAGGCTCGCCACAGTGCGGCTGGCGGAAAGCCGGGCGCAGCTTCGCCTGTCCTCGGTCAACGTCCTGCCGCAGATCAACGGACAGGCCAGCTACCAGCGCGACCAGATCAGCCAGAAGGAGATCCAGCGCGGGCTGAGCAGCATCGGCGGCGCGCTGCCCGCCAGCCTCGCCGGCGCGTCCAGCGGCTTCGGCTCGGTGAAGGTGCCGCCGATCGACCTGTGGTCCGACGGCATCGACTCCAGCTACGAGATCGACCTGTGGGGCAGGGTGCGCCGCACGGTGGAGGCCGCCGACGCCGCGCTGGAAGCCTCCACCGACGCGCGACGCAACTCCCTGCTCTCCGCCCTGGCCGAGGTGGCGCGCGACTACGTGCAGCTTCGCGGCAACCAGGAGCTGCTCAGGATCGCGCGCGAGAACCTCGTCACCGAGCAGCAGAGCCTGGTGCTCACCCGCCAGCGCTCCGGCGGCGGGCTGGGCACAGACCTCGACGTCGCCCAGGCCGCGGCCCAGGTCGAGTCGACCCGCTCCCAGCTCCCCCAGCTCGAGCAGCAGGTGCAGCAGACCATCAACGCGCTCAGCCTGCTGCTCGGCGAGGGGCCGGGCGCGCTCCGCGCCGAGCTGGAGGCCCCGGGCCCGGTGCCGCCGGTGCCGCCGCGCGTGCCGATCGGCGTGCCCTCGGAACTGGTCCGCCGCCGCCCCGACATCCGCCAGGCCGAGGCGACGCTGCACTCCGCCACCGCCCAGGTCGGCGTGGCGGTGGCCTCGTTCTACCCCTCGGTCACGCTGTCGGCGAACCTCACCTTCACCGCGCTGCAGTTCCGCGACCTCGGCTTCTGGAGCAACAAGGGCTACACTCTGGGGCCGAACGTCACGATCCCGATCTTCCAGGGCGGCCAGCTCCGCGGCCAGCTCGCGCTCAACAACGCCCAGCAGCAGGAAGCCGCGACCAGCTACCAGCAGACAGTGCTCCAGGCCTGGCACGACGTGGACAACGCGCTCATCGCCTACGGCGCGGAGCAGACGCGACGCGACGCGCTTGCCCGCTCCGTGGAGCAGAACCAGCGCGCCCTGGTCCTGGCGCGCGACCGCTACGCCCAGGGCCTGTCCGACTTCCTCAACGTCCTCACCCAGGAACGCTCGGTGCTGGCGGCCCAGCAGCAGCTTGCGGACAGCACCGTCACCACGACGCAGAACCTGGTGCAGCTCTACAAGGCGCTCGGCGGCGGGTGGGAGGGCAGCTTCCCCGCCGCGCCGGACAAGGCCGCCGCCGCGACCGGAGCCGCCGGGCCGGGCTGACGCGGGAGGAAGCAGGCGAGCAGGGCCAGGGGCTCTGCCCTCCATGCCTCAAGGCGAGGACCCCGCCAAAGGCAGAACCCTTGGAGCCCTTCTTCCAAGGAAGCCGGTCCAGGGGGGCTCCCCCTGGCGGGTCCCCGCTTCCAGGACGTGGGGCAGAGCTGTGGCCTTGCCTGCCTTGCCAGGTCAGACCCAAGGGCCGCTGGCGTGACTCGACGAGGCCAGGGCCTTCGGCGCTACCCGTTCGTCTGGTCCCGGGTCCGCGCCTCAAGCTGCCGGAGCAGGTCCGTCATCGCCGCCACGAAGGCCGGCAGCACCACGAGCGGCACCAGGAGCTGCCCGGAGGATTGCGGTGCGCCGTCAGCGCCCATGGCCCCGAGCTGCAGGCGGGCCACCCCGTTCTGGACGTTCGCGCCCTGGAGCATGTCGGCGAAGATCTGGTCGTTCATCGCACATACTGCGTCGCTGTGAGACGGCGAGCGTAACGTCGACGCGCGCCCGAGTCACCCCGCCTGCGCCGGCGACAGCGCACGGGCGGCGCCGGACGCGGCAGGCAGGCAAGGTCGAGGCTCCGCACCATCCGCCAAGACCGGCTCGTGAAGTGCCTCGGGTAGTATCAACGGCCAAATGCGATGACCGTTCAGGCAGGCAAGGCTGGGCTCTGCCCAGACCCGCCAGGGGCGAGCCGCCCCTGGACCCGGCGCAACTTAAGTGTTGGTTTCCAAAGGCGAGCCTTTGGCGGGGTCCCCGCCTTGAAGCATGGGGGCAGAGCCCCTGGCCTTCTGCTAAATCGGTCATCGCATTTGGCCGTTGGTATTAGAGCGTTTTCGGGGTTGATGGGTTCACATCCCACACGCAAC
>CAXSES010000063.1:0-11602 GCA_964236225.1 uncultured Acetobacteraceae bacterium | reverse complement strand
TCCAAAGGCGAGCCTTTGGCGGGGTCCCCGCTTCAAGGCATCGGGGGCAGAGCCCCTGGCCTTCCTGCTGAACCGGTCATCGCATTTGGCCGTCGGTATGAGGTCAAGTCCAGGTGCGGCTCGCCCCTGGCGGGTCTGGGCGGGGCCCAGCCTTGCGTGCCTTCCCGGCCCCATCAGATCCTGAACGTGCCGAGGTCGTCGTCGGCCGCGCCGTTCTCGCCCGGGCTCGGCGCGTCCGGCGCGATCTCGACCTGCCCCAGCAGCGCCCGCCAGTCCGCACCGGGGTTCTGGTCCAGCACCGCCAGCAGGTCGAGGAACGCCTTGATCGTGTTGCGCGGCGTGCGGAAGTAGGCGTCGCCAATCCGCTTCGCGCAGTGTTCGAGGAAGGCGGGCAGCGCCGCGTCGGGCACCAGGTGGCGCGCCGCGTCGCCGCCTGCGTACAGGTGGCGCAGCTTCTCCAGCAGAATGTAGACGTCCTCGGGCCGCAGCGCCTGCAGCCGCAGCACCGGCCCTGTCAGGTCCACCAGCCCGTCGCGGGCGAAGGCGTTCTCTGCGAGGCGGGAGCGCAGCGCCTCGTACGAGTACAACCCACGCCGCGTGTCCATCAGGAACTCGGGCGTGCCGCCGAAGTAGAAGCCCATCCCCTCGACGCTGCCCTGCAGCACGTCGTTCACGATGCGCAGGATCTGCTCGTAGTTGGCGTTGCGCGCCTGGGCGTGCACCAGCTTGAACAGGTTCACCATCTCGTCGAGCACGACCAGGAGCCCGTCATAGCCGGCAAGCCGCACGAAGCCTGCCATGACCTTGAGGTAGTCGTGGACGCTGGAGTCCTCGATGACGCCGCGCACGCCCAGCATCTGCCGCGCCTCGGTCTTGAGCGCGTACTCGCCGCGCAGCCAGCGCAGGGCGGCGGTCTTGGTGGCCTCGTCGCCGGCCTGCGACGCCTCCCAGTAGCGTACGACCACAGCGGCGAAGTCGTGGCCCGACACGAGGTCCTGGACCGGGCCGAGTCGCTCGCGGATGGCCTCGCCGATGTCGACGCCGGACAGGCGCGCGGCCTTCTCCGCCTCGGCGACAAAACGCTCGACGACGCTCGCCAGCGCGCCGCCTTCCGGCCGGGTCCGGGTGGAAAGGTTGCGCATCAGCTCGGCGTAGAGCCCGCGCGCCTGGCCGCCGGTGGCGTGCAGGCGGCGGTCCGGCGCCAGGTCGGCGTGCACCACCACCAGCTTCTTCTCCATCGCCAGCGAGCGCGCCAGGTTGAGGAAGAACGTCTTGCCGCTGCCGTACTCGCCGATGACGAAGCGCACGGCCGAGCCGCCCTCGGCGATGCGCCCGACGTCGCGCAGCACCTGGGCCACCTCGCCGACACGGCCGACCTGGACGTGGCGCAGCCCGACGCGGGGCACGACGCCGGTGCGCAGCGCGTTGATCGCGGTGTCGCGCTCCTTCGGCTTGATGCGCTCCGCATGCAGGCCCTCTGTCGCGACGACGCTCAGCGATCCGGTCATGCCGTGCCTTCCAGGGCGCGCAGAAGCGCCACGTTCACCACCATGCTAGCCCCATCCTCGACCAGCGCCCCATCCTCGATCAACGCCTCATTGAACAGGTCGAAGGCCCAGTCGTTGATGGTCTCCGTCGCCCCGTCGGGCATCAGGCCGTGGCGGCGCGCCTCGGCCTCGTATGCGGCCCGCGGCCACTCCCCGCTCGCCAGCAGCGCCTGCACGAAGGTGGCGTGCGCCGCGTCCAGCCCCGGAGGAAGACCCGCCATGCCGCCCGCACCCGATGCAGGCGCGTCGGGCGCAGGCGCGTCGGGCAGGGACAGATCGGGCGCCGCCAGGGCGGGCGCCGCGGTCGTCATCGGCGCGTCATCGGCATAGACGGCCGCGAGAAGTTCGGAAACGCCGCGGGTCTCCTCGCGAATGCGGCCGATGGCGACCCGGTCCAGGACCAGCGGCGCCTTCGTGGCTAAACCGAGCGGCCCGGCCGCGCCGGGTTTGCCTTGCCGGCTCGCGGCGGGGCCTGTCGCACCGCGCGACGTCGCGATGTCCTGGTGCAGAGCGGCATAGATCAGCACGCGATCGACGCCCAGGGCATGATGCACGACTTCGAGCACCGCGACCTGGCGAGGTGCCGCCATGCGCCCCGACCTGGCCAGCTCCAGGATCAGCGCCGCGGCCCCGGGCCGTTCGGCCGGCGCCACCATCCCCGCGGCACGCCGGAGGGCCGCGGGCTTCGGCGCCGCCCCGGACAGGCCGAGGGCGTGGGCGCGCAGCCGCAGGCGTTCGACCGGGACGAGGGACAGCCCGAGGATGACCGCCTCCGCCTCGTCGCGGCGCGCCTCGTGCGGCCCGGCCTCTGACAGGGCGGCCAGCGACGCGAGCGCGAGGCACCCGACGCGGAAGGCCGATCCCGGAATCGCGCGGATGCTCGCGCCGGACGCGATCACGCCCGCCCGGAACACCTGGACGAAGCCGCTCGGCAGGGCAGGGGACCCGCCCAGGCCGGGGTCCGGCTCCAGGCCGTAGCCGAGTCCGGCCAGGATCGTGGCGGCGGCGCGCAGACCCCTGACGCCCGCAGCGTCGGCGCTGCCCTGGCCCGGCGCGACGCCGCCCAGGCACTGCGCCCGCAGCTCGGCCGTCGCGAGCCGCGCCATGTCCGGCAACGTGGCCAGCCAGTCGTCGATCCGACGCAGGTCGCCGTGGCGTGCGGCATACAGCTCCGGCGGCAGCGCCGCGAGCGCCTCCGGCGTCAACTCCCCGCTCCTGTCCGGCTTCACGGCACGGAAATAGGGCGCGAGGTCGTCCATGGCCTGGACGCACAGCCTGGCCAGCCTGGACCAGTTCAGGTCGAACGGGTCCGGGAGCCGGCGGCCGAGGGCCGGGCCCGACGCGACGAGGCCGGTGGCGGGAGAGCGGTAGGCCAGGACCAGCCCCGACGAGGGCCTGTCGCGGAGCTTCAGGTCCCTGGGGAACGCGGTCGCGAAACGCTGGCGCATCAGTGCGACAAAGGCGCCACGGATTCGCGCCACGGCCTGGCGCGAAGGCACCCCTGCCTGCGGCGCCGGCACGCAGAGCAGCGTCGACAGGGCCAGTTCGAACGACAGCCGCTCGCCCGCGGCCACCTTCAGCGCCGTGGCCAGGCGCAACGGCAGGGACATGTCCTCGCCGTCCAGGGCTGGGTCGGGCGTCCAGGCCGCGAGCCAGGCGGGCCGCGCCAGGATCTCCAGCCAGCACACCCAGCGCAGTAGGGCGGTCAGGGTCTGCCCGCACAGGTAGGTGCGCCCGTAGATGCCCTCCAGGCGCACGAGCTCGGCGACCAGAAGCTCGCGTTCCGCTGCCGGCGGCTCGCCCGACAGCAGGCGTTGCTCCAGGCCGCACACGAACAGGAACGGGAAGACGGACGAGGCGTCGGGATCGCGGCGTCCGTCCGCGATCCAGCCGAGATAGGCTGCGCGCCCGCCCGGGCTCAGGGTGGCGTAGGAGCGCCAGAAGCCCTGCGCATCGGGCGCCGCCGGCGCGTGCCAGTGCACCTTGAGCCGGGCATCCACCAGGTAG
Source organism: uncultured Acetobacteraceae bacterium (assembly GCA_964236225.1). GTDB lineage: Bacteria > Pseudomonadota > Alphaproteobacteria > Acetobacterales > Acetobacteraceae > CAXSEF01. Next base: position 8,048 of record CAXSES010000063.1, on the reverse strand, counting down.
GCCGAGCCATGGGCGGAGTGCCACGGCCGGATCACCCCCGAACGCTGCGGCGGGCTGACGAACAGCATGCCGCCGGGGATGGCCCGGCCCTGGATGGTGACAGGCTCGCCCGGCGCGATCCAGAACGCGCCCTCCGTGGCCACGGGCAGGTGGCGCGGCTCCGCCAGGATGGACCAGCGATCCAGCCTTGCCGGCAGCCGGCCTGCTTCCGCCGCCGCGCCTTCGATCGCCGCACCGAACGAACGCACGGGCCAGGACGCGCCCGCAAAGGCCGCGGCCCTGCGCGCGTCGATAGGCGGCTGCGGTGGGGGTGGGATGCGGTGGCCGGCGGTGCCCGCGGATGGCCCGGCCGCCATCGTCGGCGGCTGATCCGCCGCAGGGGGCGGACCAGGCGACGCACCCGGAGGGCACGGCGCCCCGGCCGGCATTGCTGTGCCGGCAAGGGACTGCCTGATCGCGAGAAGACGCTCCAGCCCGCTCATCCAACCCTGTCATTTCCGCAGCCGGAGTATGAACCCAACCCCCGGCGCCGGGCCAGCCCCGCGCCGCGGCGTTCGCGTCGGCCAACGCAAGCAAGGCCGGGCTCTTCCTCCGCCTGTCATCATGCCAACGACCGAATGCGACGGCGGGTTCAGCAGGCAAGGCCAGGGGCAGCTCGTTCCCGCCCTGGAGCAGGGGCGGGTCTGGGCGGAGCTGGCCAAAAGTTCCAATGGCCCGCTTGGGTTGTTGGAAGGGCAGGCGGAGGGGGAGGGGCGCCCTTGCTTGCCTGACCGGCCATCGCATTCGGCCGTTGGTGTTACCGACGGCCCAGGAGGGTCGTCGGAACCGTCGGCAGGCTGCGCTCGGACCCGCGAGGGGCAAACCGCCCCTGGGCCGGCGCAACATCGCGCCGGGCGCAGGCGGGACGCATCGCCCTTTCCCCTCGACAAGGATGGCAAGATGCACTCTCAACGCAAAGGCAACAGGAGACCCGACCAGGATGCCGAGCCCTGCCGCCGGAATCGCGCCGTCCTCCTCGCCATCGGCGCCGCCCGGCCAGGCCTCGGGTCCGCGCGCGGCCATGGCCCTGGCCGCGCTGGGCATCGTCTACGGCGACCTCGGGACCAGCCCTCTCTACACCTACCAGACCATCGTCGCCGCGGTCGGAGGCCATCCGAGCGCCGCCGATGCGCTGGGCCTGCTCTCCCTCGTCGTCTGGTCGCTGATCGTCACGGTGTCGGTGAAGTACTGCCTGGTCGTCATGCGCGCGGACAACCACGGCGAGGGCGGCATCCTGGCGCTGATGTCGCTCATCACCGGACGCGCGCGCAGGACGGCGGCGGCGCTCACCGCCATGGGGCTGTTCGGCGCGGCGCTCATCTACGGCGACGGCATCATCACCCCCGCCATCTCGGTGCTGAGCGCGCTCGAGGGCATCAACGTCGTCACCGACGCGTTCAAGCCGTTCGTGGTGCCCGCGGCGCTGGCCGTCCTGGTTGCTCTGTTCGCGCTGCAAGGCTACGGCACCGCCCGCATCGGCCGGCTGTTCGGCCCGGTCATGCTGGTCTGGTTCGCGGTCATCGCCGTGCTCGGCATCCTGGGCATCGCGCGGCGGCCGGACGTGATCCTGGCGCTCGACCCAGGCCACGCGATCGGCTTCCTCGCGCGCCACGGCTGGAGCAGCTTCCTCGTGCTCGGCGGCGTGTTCCTCGCGCTGACCGGCGGCGAGGCGCTCTACGCGGACATGGGCCACATCGGCCGCGCGCCCATCCGCCTCGCCTGGTTCGCCCTGGTGCTGCCCGCCCTGCTGCTGAGCTACGCGGGGCAGACCGCGCTGCTGCTGGAGAACCCGGCGCTCGACGGCAACCCGTTCTTCAGGCTGGCCCCGAACTGGGCGATCCTCCCGTTCGTGCTGCTGGCGACCGTGGCCACCGTGATCGCCAGCCAGGCGATCATCACCGGCGCCTTCTCGCTCACCCGGCAGGCCATGCAGCTCGGCTGGTTCCCGGGCCTGGTCATCCGCCAGACCTCGGACGAGGAATATGGCCAGATCTACGTGCCCCTGGTGAACTGGGCGATGATGGCGGCGACCCTGGCGCTGACCTTCGGCTTCGGCAGCTCGGACCGGCTGGCCGGGGCGTATGGCACGGCGGTGTCGACGACGATGCTGCTGACCACGGCCCTGCTCTACAACGTCATGCGCGACGTCTGGCGCTGGTCGCTGCCGCTGGCGGCGGCGGTGAGCGGCGTCTTCGTGGTCATCGACCTCGCCTTCTTCGCGGCCAACATGCTCAAGGTGCTGGAAGGCGGCTGGATCCCGCTGCTGCTCGGGCTGCTGATCTTCGCCGCCATGACCACCTGGCGGCGCGGCATCGACGCGCTGCGCCGCACGCTCGCCCAGGGGCAGGATACCCCGGAGCGGTTCCTGGCGCGGCTCAAGGAAGGCCGCATCCCGAGGGTGCCAGGGACGGCGGTGTTCCTGAGCCGCACCGATGCCCTGGTGCCGCCGGTGCTGGTCCGCCACGTCGCCCAGTTCAAGGCTCTCCAGGAGACGATCATCGGGCTGACCGTGCGCTTCGACGAGGTGCCGCGCGTCGCGCAGTCCGGGCGGGCGCAGGTCCGCGAGGTCGCCGCCGGGCTGTGGCACGTGACCATCCACTACGGCTTCGTCGAGATCCCGGACCTCGCGCACGATCTCCTGGCCGCCAGGGACCATGGCTGCCCGCTCGACCTCGACGACGCCATCTATTTCGCCGCCCATGACGAGGTGGTGCGCAGCGCCAGCCACCCGCGCCTGGCGCCGTGGCGCCGGATGCTGTTCGCCTTCATGTACCGCAACGCGCTGCGCGCACCGGATCGCTTCGACCTGCCATCCGACCGCTTCCTGGAGATCGCACGGCAGGTCGCGCTATGAACGCCCGCGGGTGGATGCGATGACCGGTCTAGCAGGAAGGCCAGGGGCTCTGCCCTCCACGCTTGAAGGCGGACCCCGCCAAAGGCTCGCCTTTGGAAACCAATACTTAGACTCGTTTTACACCGACTGTTCGTGGCCTATGCGGCGGGTGTGGTGGCCTATCCGATCATGCCGGGCCACGCAGTGCACACTCGGCCGGAAACGAGTCCAAGTTGCGCCGGGTCCAGGGGCGGCTCGCCCCTGGCGGAGTTTGAGGCAGAGCCTCAACCTTGCCTCGCCCGACCGGACGCCGTCCCGGGACCGGCGCGTCCTACAGGCGGCCACGCGCGGCGGCCAGGGTTGCGACGGCCGCCTGCAGGCAGGCCAGCCTGCGTCTGGCTGCCGCCAGCGCCGTGGCGTCCGGGTCGGCGGTGTCGCCGATCTGCTGCTCCAGGTCCGCGGCGTCCTTGCCGAGGCTGTCCCAGACCTCCTCGATGCGGGCCTGGGCCGCGGACGCGCTCATGTCCGGCTCGCCCGCCCAGGCCGCGACGATGCGGCCCACGGCCTCCGCGATCCGCGCCCGTGACACCCCCGCCATCGCCAGACGGCCGAGCTGATCCAGGGCGTCCTCGGTTGGGGAAGGTGGGGTTGGGTCCATCCAAAGCCTCCGCCGTGCCGCCGCCGTCCGAGGTCTCTGCAGGGAGGCCGCGCGGATGCTGGACGCGACGGCCGACGAGTTCAAGCAAGGGTGCCTGGCAGGGAAGTCAGGCAGCAGACAAGGCTGGGCTCTCCCTCCGCGTGCCATTCCAACGGCTCAAGAGGGTCGTTGAAACCTTTGGCAAGCTACGCCCAGACCCGCTCCTTCTTCGAGGCGGGGCGGGCCGTCCCTGGACCGGCCTTTCTCATGGGAGGGAAGCCAGAGGCCTGCCTTTGGCGGAGTTCGAGGCCCATGCTTGAAGGTGGGCCTCAACCTTGCTGGCTGCCTCCATCCGGCGGGGCAGGCACAGGCGTCAGTCCAGGCACATGACGGGATCGTCGGGCCGCACCGTGCCCTCGACGAGCACCGCGCCGTAGACGCCGGCGCGGCCCTCATGGCCCCGCGCCACGCATCTGAGTATGTCGGCGTCCATCGCGGCGGTGTCCGGGTCCAGGGCGATCATCTTGCAGCGCGGGTCGCGGTCCAGGACCGCGACCATCGCCCGCTCGCCGAGGCGCAGGGTGCGGCCGACGAACCCGTCCTCCGCGAAGCCGGGCGCGTCGACGCCCGCGGCATCACGAAGATCGAGGACCACGTTGGCGCGGAAACGGCGCGCCTCGACGACCAGCCCGGTCTCGGCGCCGACCTGGCGCGCCGTCTGCACCGACAGCAGCGACACCGGGCGGCAATCCGTCATCGCGTGGTGCGAATGCAGCAGGCTCAGCACCTGCCCCTCCCGCGCGCCCTGGCCCAGCCACTCCGCCAGGGCGGGATCGTCGATGGCGAGACGCTCGCCCGACGGCAGGCGCACTTCGATCGCCGCGTCCTCGGCGCTGCCGTAGAGGGGCGTGAGGCCGGGCGGCGCGGCCTGCGCCTCGGCGAGGTTCGGCGGCGCCGCCATGCGGTCGGGGTGCAGGAACGCCGGGCGGCAGAGCAGCATCTGCTCGCGCTCTCGCGCGGTGAGGTAGGGAAAGCGCCGGTGCGCAAGCGAGCTGTGGAACGCGTAGATGCGGTCGCCATACACCCCGGCATAGCCGAGGAAGGCGGAGGGCAGGCGCTCGCCCGCCATGCTCTTGACCGGATGGCGCCAGACGCTCTCGACCCGGCCGACCTGGTTCATGGCGTTGCGACTTCCTCGGCACGGCGCGACGAACCCTGCTGTTCAGGGACCGACCGGAGGGTCGGACGCCGGGCGACAGGCCTTGCCGTAAGCCTCCTTATACGGTTTTTCAAAGCAGGCGAGTAAGCCTGACAGGGCGCCCGCGTTCAGGTGGTTGCCGGGTCCCGGCTCCGTGCGCAGCTTGTCGCGCATGGCGCTCAGGCGCTCCCGGTCACGAACGAGGAACGCCCAGGTCCCGACCACGTAGGTCTGCCAGTCGAACCCATCCGGCTCCAGGTTCCCGTTCCTAGCCGCCGCCACGGCGACAGCGGCTTCCTGGGTGCGGCCTGCCATCGCCAGGCTCTGCCCGAGGTGAAACAGCAGGTCGCCCCGCTTGGCAGGGGTGCCCGCCGCTCCCTCGATCAGGTAGCTCTGCATTGCTTCGACCGCTGCCAGGTCGCAATCACGGTTGCTGAGCGCGCGCCACGTGGAAGGCAGGGTGCCTTTCTGGTCGAACTCGTCAAAGCTGAGCCGGGCGTTGGCAACCTTGTCTGCGGGTGTCAGGACACAGACCGTATCTGGTTCAGCGGCGTAAGCCGGCCGTCCTTTGAGGAGGAACGAAGCCAGCAAGACCACCATCGCCAACCTGGCCCGAAGCCGCAGGGTGTTCATGGACGAGGTCATGCCCGGCATGTCGATGCCATGCGACTGGTTTGCTTTCCTCGTCGTGCAGTGGTCGCGAGTTCCCGCACTTCCTGCCCTCCGCCTACGTCGGCACCGCGAGGATGCGCCGGAACAGCGGCACGGACAGCAGCAGGACCAGGGCCGCCGCGCCGATCAGGCCGGCGTGGAGCAGCCAGAAGCGTTGCGCCGGCATCGTCGCCAGCAGCCCGGCGAGCCAGCTCACCAGCAGGTTGGAGAGGAAGAGGTGCAGCGCGTAGGCGTTGACCACGGTGGCGCCCAGGGCGCGCGGCGCGGCGCGGGAGTAGAGCGCCAGGCCCACCGGGTAGAGGTTGGCGAAGCCGATGTCGTTGACGACGTGGAAGGCCAGGCCCCAGCCCAGCCCGACCTTTTCCCCGCCCGCCACGTGGCCGGACGCGGCGGCAAGGATGAGCGGCGCCAGGCACAGGATCGCGGCGCCCGCCGCCATCTTGGCCAGCTCGTGCGGCTCGCGCCACCGCCTCGCCCAGGCGCGCCAGAACAGCACCGAGCCCAGCAGCGTGCCGACGCTGACCAGGGCGTCCAGCGACAGCAGCCAGCTCACCGGCATTGTCCTGCCGCCGAAGACCAGCGCGTAGCTGTCGCGTCCCCACACCAGGTAGGCGTTGAAGATCTCCATGTTGCCCACCGAGGCGACGGCCAGCACCGGCAGCAGCGCCCCCAGCGCCGCCATCGCCTGCCACTCCCGGCCGTCAAGCCGCAACGACGCAGCGCCCGTGCGGCGGCGCGGCAGGAGCGTCTCCGGCGGCAGCAGGCGCCGCCCGGCCAGGTAGGTCGCGAGCCCGAGCAGCATGCCGACGCCCGCGGCCGCGAAGCCCCAGCGCCAGTCGTAGGACTCGCCCAGCGTGCCGCAGACGAGCGGCGCCAGGATGACGGCGATGCTCGTCGAGAGCGAGGTGAGCTGGAAGGCGTCGGCGCGGCGCATGTCGCCCGGCCCGTATAGCGTGCCGATCTGCGCCTTGAGGCTGCCGGCCAGGCCCATGCCCGCGACCAGGCAGGCCAGGGCAATCAGGAAGCAGGCGTCGAACGCCATCAGGAAGTGGCCCGCGGTCATCAGGGCGGCCCCAAGCACCACGGTGCGCGTGCGGCCGAGCAGCCGGTCCGCCACGAGGCCGCCCAGGATCGGGGTGGCGTAGACGAGCGCGGCGTAGAGCCCCATGATGGCGGCGGCCAGCGCCTCGATGCCGAGCGGCCCGTAGACGGCGCCGAGCGCCGCACGGAACGGGCCGAAGCCCAGCACGCGCTCGACATGGCCCGGCTGCAGCAGCCGGTTGGTCATGGTGAGCACCAGCAAAGCCTGCATCCCGTAGAACGAGAACCCGATCCAGCCCTCGGTGCCCGCCAGGATGCCGAGCGCCCTTGGGTGGCCGAGAAAGGCGCGGTCCACCGGGGCGGTCGGCATCGCCCCGGTCGTCACGGCGGCGTCCGGGTTGCGGCTCGTCCGCGGCGATCGCGCGGCGGCCCGGCTTGCGCGCATCGCACGGCCGGTCACGGCGTGGCGTTCCCGACCCGCCCGAGATCCAGCACGCCCCTGGCGCCCCAGCCCTTCGTGCCCGGCGGCACCTCCGGGCGGAACTGCTCGTAGAGGCGAAAGCCCGTCCGGTTCAGCTCCTCCGGGGAAAGCGAGTCGGCCAGCGCCTCCATCGCCCGGCGCACCGCCGGCAGGTGGCCGCCGAACGCCTTCTCGACGTAGGCGCGCGCGGCCGTCGGCGAGGCCGCCTTGTCGTGGTCCAGGGCGTGGTCGCTGCCCGCCCGCTCCACGACCGGCACCTCGCGCCCGAGCAGGCGCACCGTGCGGGCGGCCTGCTTCGGCGCGGCCGGCTTCTGCGTGTGCTCGCCCCTGTCCTCCAGGCCGATCGAGCGCGCCTTGACGCGGGCGCTCGCCCCCGCCACGGCGCGACCCAGGGTGAGCGCCGCGTCCTCGTCATGCCCGAGGCGCTCGGCGACGATCGCCGCCCACAGGGTGAGCACCGGCGCGCGGTTCACCCGGATCACGCCCTCGTCGTCTGCCATGCATCCTCCTTGCCCATCCTGTCTCCTTGGCGCTTCGGGGCGCCGCCAAGCCACAGGCATCATGCAGCACTCTCCCTCGATGCCAACCGGAGCGTTCGCCCGGGTTCCGCGGGCGTCTTCGGGAGCGCACGATGCCGACGGGCCCGCGCCGGGTCGCGCCTGGCCGGGCCCCGGCGACATGCCTCGTGAAGCGGGAGGGCGGACAATGACGCAAGGCGGCGTGGCGCGGCTCGCGGGGCCGGACGGACCGGGAGATCCGCGATGATCGGCGCGCCCCCTGTCATTCCCGAGCTGGACGTGTCGGACCTCGCGCGGTCGCTGGTCGCCTACGAGGGCGTGCTCGGTTTCCGCTGCCGCGTGACCCGACCCGAGGAGCGCTTCGCCTACCTGGTCCGCGAGGGCGCGCACCTCATGCTGCAGGAGGCCGCCGGCCCGGGGCGGCGCTTCCGCACGGCGCCGCTCGCCGTCCCGTTCGGCCGCGGCGTCAACCTGCAGATCGAGGTGTCCGATGTCGACGTCCTGCATGCGAGCGTGGCGCACTCGGAGCTTGTGATCCACGTCCCCCTGGAGGAACGCTGGTATCGCCAGGCGGACGAGGAGGCCGGCCTCCGGCAGTTCGTGGTGGCCGACCCGGATGGCTACCTGCT
>CAXSES010000062.1:0-11665 GCA_964236225.1 uncultured Acetobacteraceae bacterium | reverse complement strand
GTGGTCGTAGTCTAGCGGCGGCGGCAAGCAGAAGGTAGCAAGCAAGGCTGGGCTCCGCCCAGACCCGCCAGGGGGAGCCCCCCTGGACCGGCTTTACTTAAGTATTGGTTTCCAAAGGCGAGCCTTTTGCGGGGTCTCCCGTCCTCAGGCATGGGGGCAGAGCCCCTGGCCTTGCTTGCTAAACCGGCCATCGCATTTGGCCGCTGGCATAAGTGAGGCCGGTCCAGGGGCGAGTCTGGGCGTAGCCTGCCGAAGGTTCCGACGACCCTCTCGGGCCGTTGGAAGGGCAGGCGGAGGGAGAGCCCAGCCTTGCCTGCGCTCCAGCGACTCGGCCTTGCGCCGCACAGGCCCGTCAACCGTTTCCTTAACGATGCGGCGTCAGACTGCACGATGTCCGGGCCGGCCTTGCCTGCCGGACAGCCGACGCCCGATGGTGGGCGCCCGGCGTGCCCAGGCCCGTGCCGCCCCATGCCACCACGACGCAGGAGACCCCGCATGAGCGGCAGCAACCCCACCCGACGCAGCCTGCTGCACGCCGGCGTCGCCACAGGCGGCGGCCTTCTGCTCGGCGCCGCCGCCGCCGACGCCGCGGCTCCCGGCCACGCCGCCATGGCACCCACCGTGGAGTCTTACGCCGGCCGTCCCGCCAGCCTCGCCGCCGCCCAGCTCCCGCAGGCGGTCGCGCGCCGCATCCGCGACGAGTTCGGCCACCGCCTCGACCTGCGCGCCTTCATCCCCGCGAGCGTCACCGACACCGCCGCCGTGGACTGCGCCCCCTACATCGCCCAGGCGCTCGCCGCCCTGAACGAGCGCCGCGGCCGCCTCGACATCGGCGACCAGTTCTACCTGGTCGCCTCGCCGATCCAGACCGGCGAGTACAGCGTGTTCATCCACGGCGACGGCGCCGACGTCTGCGGCTTCATCGGCAGCAGCACCGATGCGGTGATCGCCCACCGTCCCACTGGCGACAACCTCGAGGGCGTGTTCTTCGGCGAGGATTTCTCGATCCGCAGCGCGGCCCCCACGCCGACGCGCTTCGGCATCGACATCAAGTACCCCGTCGACGCCACGATCGTCACCGACCACGAGGGCAACCGCGGCTTCGCCCGCGACAACGCCACCTCGCCCACCGGCCGCAGCGCCTCGGACTCCACACAGCAGTCAAAGCCCGGCGTGATGCTGCGCCGCGTCAAGGTGCTCAGCAACCAGGACGGCAGCACCACGGCCGCTACCTTCAACACCGCGCTGCGCCTGTACGGCGCCACCGCCTGCCTGATCGACGACTTCGTCGCCAATGCCAGCACCAACAGCGCCGTGGTCAGCTACGGCATCGAGCTGGGCGGCTACACCCGCGCCGTGCGCATCGAGTCGCCCGACCTGGAGAACTTCCACATCGCCGTCGCCCCCACCTCCTACTGGGAGGGCATCACCCTCAGCCGCCCGCAGGCGACCAACGTCGACCATTTGTGGCGCTCGCCCAACGCCGGCACCAAGGACTTCGTCCCGCTCGGCATCAAGGGCGGCTCCGGCGACGAGCTGAACATCATCAATGCCGGCGAGGTCGTGTGCTGGAACAGCGCGGTCCACGTCTCGCGCGCCTTCCGCACCTTCATCTCCGGCTGCCACCTGGAGACCGACTGGCGGCCCGGCGTGGCGCCCCAGCCGGTCGTCATCCTGGAGGATTGCGAGGAGACGCGGATGCTCGACTGCTTCGTGGTCCAGGGCATCCCGACCTACGGGCACACCGCCATCGCAGTGCACGTCACCGGCCAGGCGGGCGGCGGCAACCAGGTCCACGTCCACGACGTCGCCTGCCGCGGCGGCTGGATCGAGTTCGACGACAGGACCTATTTCTGCAACTCCTCCGGCTGCACCGCCCTGATCGGCGACGGTCCCGGCAACGACAGCCTGCCCGCCGTGGTCGACCACGGCACCGGCAACGTCGTCAGCTACGACATGCCGAAATCCCAGACGCCCGGCCGGCGCGTGGTCAACAACCTCGCCGTCACCGGCGCCCTGACCGGCGCCGGCGGCCAGGCCTTCCTTCCGGCGTCGCTCACCCTGGTTTTAGGGGCCGCGGGCTTCGTGACCAGCCCTGGCCGCGCCGTGCCGCTGCCCTTCGCCGAGGCGCCGGCCAACCCCGGCCACGCCTTCGACACCGCCAGCCACGCCTACACGGTCCCCGACACCGGCTACTACGAGTTCCACCTCGACGTGGACACCGCGGAAGGCACGCCGCCGGTCTCGCAGGTCGGGCTCAGCGTCGGCCGCAGCGGCGACGGCCGGAACACGAAGTGGGGCAACTCCGGCGTGCACAGGACCACGGTCGCGGCCACGATCCATGACCGCTGCGAGGCAGGAACCCGAATCGGCGCCTATGTCTGGACGAGCGTGCCGATCACGCTGGACGCCATGACGATGACGATCCGCAGGGTCGGCTGAAGCAGGCGCCGGGCCCTGCCCGGACCCGCCAGGTCGAGCCGCCCTGGACCGGCCCTGCTCATACCCACGGCCTTGAATCCAAGTTTACCTGACCTGCTCGTTGAGGATGCGGTCGAGGTAGTCCGGGGTCCATCCTGCGACTTTGCGTCGGAGCCTGATGGAGCTGGTGTCCTTGGCGGCGCGCACGAGGTTGAGGGCGAAGTGGCGGACGACGGCCATGTTCTTTACTCCGAAGTCCTTGCGCAGGCGCGACTGGTCGTCGTTGAACGTCACATCTAGCACCCGGTGCAGGCGGTTCTCCATCCCCCAGTGACCGCGCACCGCCTGGCCGGCCCGCTCGGCGTCGAGCGTCGCCGAGGAGACGGAGTGGCGGGTCTCGTCATGGGGGGAGCCGCCGCGTTCGATGCGGGACTGGACACGAACGATGCACGCCACGCCCGGCAGGCGCAGCTCGCCGGGAAAGCGACGATCGCAGGACAGCCAGTCGACCTCGCGCACGACGCTCGTGGCGCGGCGCTCGATGCGGCCATGGCCCTTGTCGTGGCTCACGTGGGTGTCAAGCGTGCCGGGGACCGTTGTGTCGAAGCAGGCCTCGACCTCGGCGCGCAGGCTCGGCTGATTGGCCTTGACCGCGAGCAGGGAGTCGGCGCCGGCATCCTTGGTGGCTGTCGCGATGGTGGCGTTGGTGGCGATGGCGTCCATCGACACCAGCACGCCGCGCAGGCCGTCGCTCTCGGCGAGCCGCGCCAGCAGCACCGGGATCGCGCTCAGCTCGCCGGCCTTGCCGGGCACGGCCTCCTGCCCCAGCACCAGGCGCGAGGTGGTCGCGAAAGCGGAAACCAGGTGGATCGCCTCCTCTCCCGCAGCGCGGTCGTGGCTGCGGTGCGACGTCTTGCCGTCAATGGCCACGATGTGAAGTTCCCCTGGTTTGGTGGACACCGATGATGCTTTTGCGCGAGGTGTCCTTCCCTGCCCAAGACACGCCCACCGTATGCGCCGGAGTTCCGGCGTCAGTTGATCGAGCTGGTTCGAGCCGGACGCGGTCCGGCCGACCTGGCCCGCGAGTTCGAACCCTTGGTCCAGGCGATCGGCAACTGGGTCGCCCAGGCCGGCCGGCAGGAGGGTCGGCGGGCGCCGAAGCCCGCTGTCGCTGACGCACCCCTGGCTGCGAGCGAACGCGAGGAGGTGGTCCGGCCGCGGCGGGAGAGCAGGCAGTTGCGCCTGGAGCGCGACATCCTCTCCCGAGCGGCGGCCTGGTTCGCCCACGAGACCGGAACGGTGCCGTCCGGGTCTTCGGGTTCATGAGCGCGAACGTCGAACCGAGAGGTTCGCCGGACCAAGCTGACTTCCCCATCGGCGTCATGGCACGGGGCTCGGCACCTCGACAGCGGGCTGCCACGCCTGGCTCCGCCGCCCTGCGTCCGCCCATGCTGAAGCCGACGCGGCGCCGCTGAGCGGATCAGGACCGTGCACGCCAGCAGCAGGCAGGCCTGCGGGGCCCCGCGGGTGCATGCCGAGCTGCGGGCAGGCGGGGGGAAGCACGGTCGCAGGCACGGGCACCCAACGCGCTCGCGCGTTGGGTGCCCGCCATCGAGCGGCTGACGCGCGAGGCGGGGCTCGTCGGCGCCAGCCGCAGACGGCCCGGTCACGACGCGGCGGAACAAGGAGACGCGGCCCGCGCCGGACCTGGTGGACCGGCACTTCACGGTGGCCGGTCCGAACCAGCCCTGGGTGGCTGACGTCACCCATGTCCCGACGGCGGCGGGGCTCCCCTGCCTCGCCGTGGTCCTGGATGCCTGGAGCCGCCGGATCGTCGGCTGGGCCGTGGCCCGTCACCTGTGCGCCGAACTGGTGCTCGCCGCGCTCGGGACGGCACTCGGCCAGCGGCGAGCGCAGGGGGTGATCCACCACTCCGGTCAGGGATGCCAGCATGCCTCGATCGCCTCCGGCAAGCGCTGCAAGGAAGCAGGCGTGCGCCCGTCCATGGGCCCGGTCGGTGATGCTGCGACAGCGCCATGTGCGGGAGCTTCTTCGCCACCCTCGAATGCGAGCTGCTGGATCGGCGCCGTTTCGCCTCGCAGGCCGAGGCACGCGCAGCCTGCTTCAGCTTCATCGAGGGCTTCCACAACCCGGTGCGGCTGCGCTCCGCCCTGCGATGTCGCTCACCCATTCGCCACGAGGAGGAAACGCAGGCCCAGCCGCAATCAGCCAGGCCCTGAACCCATCCACCAAACCAGGGGAACTTCAGTTGACAGGTCAGCGCCTCGGGCGACTGGACATCACTGCACCGCCTCACCCGGGTCGCTCCCCCAGAACGCGTCGCGTCGCAGCCAGCCGCGATACTCGCCGATCTGCACCTGGCACCACGCGGCGCCACCCTCGCACGCCCGGATACGCCCGATCACCCCGGGCTTGAGCCGCGCCACCACGGCGGCCTCCTCGCTGGCCGTTGCGCGCAGGACCCGCTCCGGCGCCGCGGCCGCGCCGACCACGCTGAAGGTGCGATGCGTCACCAGGGTGGCCCCGCTGACCCACCCCTTCGTCCCGTCGGGCAGCGCCACCAGGCGCCACACGTCGAACTCCCGCTCCACCCGCACCGGCAGATCACGACGCTTGTACACCCAGTCGATCGGATAGCGCGTGCCCGGCCCGGTACGCAGGTTCACCTCCTCCGTGCGCAGCGCCGACCAGCGCGGCAGCGGCAGCCCGGTGTTGCTGCCCTTGTCGGGCTCTGCCGGGGCCGGGACAGGCCCTGTCGCGGGAAGCTGAGCGACAGGCGGATGGGCCGGGCCGGGCTTCGCCGGGACGGGATGCGCCGAAGCGCCATGCGACGTGCCGGAACGGACGGAACCGGAGCCGTGGAGACCGTGAAGCCCCGAATGCGCCCCGGTGGCCGACATGGGACCGGAGCGGACCGGTCCAGTCGCGGGATGCGCGGGCACGGGATGCGTGACGACGGAGTGCCTCGAACCAGTCGTCCCGGGATGGGCAATGGGCGGCTGGGACGACAGGGTGTGCATGGTTGTGCCGACGGCCGGGTGTGCCGCCGCGGCCGGCGCGGGGCGGTGCTGCGACTCGGAGGAAGCGGAACCGGCGGCCCTGGCGCCGGAGCCTGCCGGGAACAGCAGGACGACCAGGATCAGCGGGGAAAGACCGGAGAGGACGTGGCGCATCCCCCTGCGTGCCAAGCCTGCATGGAGCCGGTCAAGCGCCAGCGATCCGCGCCTTGTCATCCACCGCGATCGCCAAGGTGCGACATCCGGAGGTGCGACATCCGGAAAAGCGGCGGCCATGGGGTGCCGGCATCGGCCGTGGCGTGCCCAGGCCCATGTCACGGCAAAGCCGTCCGATCGGAAGGTGCGGGGTCAGACAAGGTCGCAGGGATCGCCCGCTCACCGACACACAGGCGATCAATTTCCATCGCGCAAACCACGCGGAACGTCGCACCGGTCCCGCGCCCCACCCGACGGCGACCCTGGGGTGCAGGCGTCTTCCCTGGACAGGAATCGCCGGCGCACCCGGATGCCACAGGGGCCGGATGCTACAGGGAGACGATCTGGCCCCGGCCGGCCGCCTCCAGGAACGTGGCGATGCCGGCCATCTCGACCCCGGGAAGCAGAGCCCCGCGCGTCACGCCCTCCGCCAGCATCCCGGCCTCGCAGGCGATCAGCCTGACCCCCAGGCTGATCGCCGCCTCGCGCAGTTCCGCGAGACCGGCCACGCCGCGGGCCTGGACCGCCTCGTCGCGTCCGGCGCCGTCGAGCGCCGACCAGTCGCGGCACAGCGCAAGGCACCCGCGGTTCGTCGCGAACAGCACGACCCGCCGGCCCAGCGCAGCCCCCCCCGCCGCCAGCATGAACGCGCAATGCGCACGCTCCTGGCTGCCGGACAGCAGAAGCAGGGCGAGCGGGTCAGCGGGCACGGACATGTCCCGGCTCGCTGCGGGGATCGGACGTCAACGGCCTGGAGCCCGGGCCTGATCCGACAGCCGAGGCGGTTTCGACGTGCGGTTCATCCATCGTCACGGAACCGGCCGTCCCTGGTGCGGAAGCCGGCGCCGGAGCATCACGCGACCGGGCGCCAGCTCCCGTCTCCAGTGTCAACCCGTCCCGGGCGGGCGCGTCGCAGGCGGGCGCATCGCGGGCGAGCGTGGCTCCGTCACGATCGTGCCCAGCATGGGCCGAGAGGCTGCGGATCGTGGCGTTCGGGCCGCACAGCGCGCAGTCCGGATCGCGCCGCAGCCGCACCGTGCGAAACCGCACCGCCAGCGCGTCCCAGACCAGCAATCGTCCCGACAGGCCCTCGCCGATGCCGACGATCTCCTTGACCACCTCGCTCGCCTGCAGCGTGCCCATCACGCCCGTCACCGCGCCCATCACCCCCGCCTCCGAACAGGCGGGCACAAGCCCCGGCGGCGGCGGCGCGGGGTGCAGGCAGCGATAGCAGGGCCCGTCCGGGTCGGCGTGCGGCTTGAACGTGGAAAGCTGCCCCTCGAAGCGCAGCACCGCCGCCGAGACCAGGGTGCGGCGCGCCAGCACGCACGCATCGGCCAGCAGGAACCGCGTGGCGAAGTTGTCGGTGCCGTCGCACACCACGTCGTAGCCTTCGACCAGCGCGAGGGCGTTGCCGGCGTCGAGCCTCACCTCGTGCGCGTGGACCACGACGTCCGGGTTGAGGGCGCGGATGGCGGCGGCGGCGGACTCGACCTTGGGCCGCCCGAGCGAGGCCACGCCGTGGGCGATCTGGCGCTGCAGGTTGGACAGCTCGACCCGGTCGTCGTCGACCAGGCCGATCGTGCCCACCCCCGCCGCCGCCAGGTACAGCGCCAGCGGGCAGCCCAGGCCGCCCGCGCCCACCACCAGCACCCGCGCCGCGCGCAGCCGCGCCTGCCCGGTGCCGCCGATCTCGGCGAGCAGGATGTGGCGGGAGTAGCGGGCGATCTCGTCTTCGCTGAAATCGAGGTCCATGGCGCGGATGTGGTGCCCCGAAGCCGCCGCTGCACGCAAGGGCGGGCAGGAAAGCGAAGGCTGGGAGGCGAGCCGCCCCCCAGACCCCGGCGCACATGGGGCGCTTCGCCCGGCCGTGCTTAACTCACGCCGGTCCAGGGCGGCTCGCCCTGGCGGGGTCCAGGGGCAGAGCCCCTGGCCTTGCTTCGCCCCAGGCCGCAAGGAGCCTCTCATGCCGCCGCCGTCCGACGACCACGCCCTGGTGCTGTTCTCCGGCGGCCAGGACAGCGCGACCTGCCTGGCCTGGGCGCTGGACCGCTACCCGCACGTGGAGACGGTCGGCTTCGACTACGGCCAGCGCCACGCCGTCGAGCTGGCCTGCCGCCCGCCGCTGCGCGAGGCCCTGTCCGCGCTGTGGCCTGGCCGCCTCGGCGCCGACCACGTGCTCGACCTGCGCAGCCTGGTCGCCGGCCTGGGCGAGACCGCGCTCACCGCCGACGTCGCGATCGAGACGGGGCGGGACGGCCTGCCGACGACGTTCGTGCCCGGCCGCAACCTGCTGTTCCTGACGTCGGCGGCGGCGCTCGGCTGGCGGCGCGGCCTGCGCCGGATCGTGGCCGGCATGTGCGAGACCGACTATTCCGGCTACCCCGACTGCCGCGACGACACGATCAAGGCGATGCAGCTCGCGGTCAGCCTCGGGCTCGCGCGGCGCTTCGTGCTGGAAACCCCGCTGATGTGGCGCGACAAGGCCGAGACCTGGCGGCTGGCGGAGCGGCTGGGCGGCGAGACGCTGGTGGCGACGCTCGTGGAGGGCACGCATTCCTGCTATCTCGGCGACCGCACGCACCGCCACGACTGGGGCTATGGCTGCGGCGCCTGCCCGGCCTGCGAACTGCGCGCGGCGGGATGGCATGGCTACCGCGCCGGGCTGGGGCCGACCGGTGAAGCCGGCAAGCAAGGTTGAGGCTCTGCCTCAAACTCCGCCAAAGGCTCGCCTTTGGAATCCAATACTAAGAGACGGCATTCCAAAGGCCCAGCCTTTGGCGGGTCTGGGCAGCGCCCAGCCTTGCTTGCTGCGCTAAGCCCCCGGCGCCACCGTCAGGCAGGGCGTGCCCTGGCGCTGCACGCGGGCGCACGCCTCCGCGGCTTCCCGCGCGTCCAGCCCGACCAGGCGCGCGCGGTAGAGCACCGCGCCCCCGAACGGCGTCGTCGCGCCCACCCGGGTCTGCGCGGCGCCGAGCAGTTGCGGCGCGGCCCGGCGCGCGCCCTCCGCGGTGCTGCGGGCCAGCTCGCGCGTGGCGAACGCCCCGACCTGGATGCCCCAGCCCTGCGCGCCTCCCGCCGCCAGCACCGGCACCGCCCGGGTCGCCGGAGCCTCGCCGAACCGCGCCGGTGCGGCCTCGCGTGCGACACGGAGGGGCGCGGCGTCCGCACGCGCCATGAGAGAGGGCACCGCATACGAGCGTACTGACTCACCACGAGTGGCGCCCCCGGGGCTGGCGAGCGGGGCGTAGGCCGGGCGGACCGGCGGGCGCGCATCGGCGACCTGCTGCTGCGGGGGGCGGGTGGCATAGGCCGGGGGGCCGTCGCGATAGATCGCGGCGGCGACCGGCTCCGACGCCGCGACCAGCACCGGCGCCGGGCGCGACGCGCCGCACGGCGAGTCGTAGGCGGCGTCGGGATCGCGCACGCAGCCGGGCGGCGTCGGCTGCACCGCGGCAACCACCACCGGCGCGGGGGCGCTGCCGCACGGCGAGTCGTAGGCCGCGTCGGGATTGCGCACGCATCCGGCCCTCGACTCGCCTGTAAAGGCCGGGGCAGCCGGCGCAGCCCGGCGCGGCGCGGGTGCGCTGGCAAGCTCGACCGGCTCCGGCTCGGGCGGACGGGCGATCGTGCCGCAGGGAGAGTCGTAGGCGGCGTCCGGATCGCGCACGCACCCGGACCCGCGCCGGCTTGCATAGGCCGGGCGGGCCGGAATGGCGGCCATCATCACCGGAGCCGACCCGCCGCCCGGCATGGTGGCGCCGAGATGCGGGCCGATGGCGGCGACGTAGTTCACCGTCTCGTTGGGCAGCGAGCCCGACCCCGCCAGGTAGTTGTCCATGCGCTGCGGCCCGGCATTGTAGGCCGCCAGGAACCCGGGCGAGCCGTAGCGGTCGTACATCTGCCGGATGTAGGCGGTGCCGGCGAGAATGGAGTTGTGCGGGTCGAACGGGTCGTCGCCAAAGTCGTTCTGCACCCTCAGCTCGTCGTAGGTCGCCGGCATCACCTGCATCAGTCCCATCGCGCCGGCCGACGAGGTGATCGGCGCGCCGCCAAGAAAGGCGTGGCCGCCCGACTCCTGGTGCATCACCGCGCGCACCCACTGCTCCGGCACGCGGAAGCGATGCGCCGCCTCGCGGATGTAGGGGCCCCACGGGTCCCCGGGCGGGCCGGGGGGCGGGTAGCGGTGGCTGGTCCCGGCGTAGTTGCGCGCCGACTGCCGCGCCGTCAGGCCGGAGCCCCCGCCGCACCCGGCCAGCAATGGCAGCAGGCAGGCCGCCAGCACCCTC
This sequence comes from uncultured Acetobacteraceae bacterium, assembly GCA_964236225.1. GTDB lineage: Bacteria > Pseudomonadota > Alphaproteobacteria > Acetobacterales > Acetobacteraceae > CAXSEF01. The sequence goes on along the minus strand of CAXSES010000062.1, from coordinate 1,722 downwards.
CGCAGCACGTTCCCGTTCCACCCGCCCGAACGCCGCACGTCGCACCTCGCGTCCCGCGCGGCTGTCCGCGCCAGTGCCGTTGTCCCCGCCGCACCAGGCATGAGCAACATGTTTCTGAGTTCCACCATACGATTGTGGCGCGATGTTGCCATCGCGACCAAGGACGCCCGCCCGGACTGAACGACGGGTGAACCCGACCGCGGAGCATCGCGGGCGCTGCGGCAGGCGCGTCGCAACGCCCGGCGGGACCAAGCAGCCGCCCCGGCGACCCGGCGCTGGAGCCGATCGAACGCGCGCTGGCAGCGACGCCGGCGATCACGGTGCCCACCGTAGTGCTGGAGGGCCAAACCGACGGGGTTGACCGGCCACACGAGCAGGACCCGCACGCCAGGCATTTCACCGGGCCGTACCGCCGCGCGATCGTGCCGGGGGTCGGGCATTTCATGCCGCGCGAGGCGCCGGAACTGGTGGCGCGGGCGGTGCTGTCGCTGGTGCGCGGGTAGTGAAGCAAGGCCAGGGCTCTGCCCTGGACCCGCCAGGGCGAGCCGCCCTGGACTGGCACACATAAGAAAAGCGCAGGCCAGTTGGGCTTCCAAGAACGAGCCAGTGGCCGCGTCCAGAGGCAGAGCCTCCGGCCTTCCTTGCCGCCCGCGCGCCGCGCGCCCAAATCATCGCCATGATGACCCGAGCCCGCCGCCGTTTCGCCCTCACCCTGGCCGGATTGTTCGCCGTGCTGACGGCGATGACGATCGTGACGTCCTACTCGGTGACCCTCTACCGCCTGTTCTGCGAGGCGACCGGCGCAGGCGGCACGACGCAGCGCGTGGCGGCGAACGACGCGGCAGTGTCGAGCCGCACGGTCTCGGTGAGCTTCGACACCAGCGTGGCGCCCAACCTGCCGTGGCGGTTCCGCCCGATGCAGCGCCGCGTGCGGCTGCACCTTGGCGAGGACACTCTGGTGTTCTTCGAGGCGGAGAACCTCTCCGACCACGACATCGTCGGCCACGCGACCTTCAACGTCACGCCCGACCAGGCCGGCCCCTACTTCAAGAAAATCCAGTGCTTCTGCTTCACGGAGGAGCGCCTCGCCGCCCACGCGAAGGTGCAGATGCCGGTGGACTTCTTCGTCGACCCGCGCTTCGCCACCGACCGGGAGACGAAGGACGTGAGCGAGATCACCCTGTCTTACACGTTCTTTCCCTCGCGCAAGCCGCAGGGCGCCACCGACCTGGCGCGGTTCGGCGGAGAGGATGCGGCCGCAGGAGCGCAACTGTTCGCCACGCAGTGCAGCGGCTGCCACGCCTCGGATCGAAGCAAGGTGGGACCCTCCCTGGCCGGGGTGGTCGGGCGCACGGCGGCGTCGGTGCCGGGCTACCCATACTCCACGGCGCTGGCGCAGTCCGGGCTGACGTGGAGCGACGCCAACCTCGCGCGCTGGCTGGCCGGCCCGGCGCGAATGGTGCCAGGGGCGGCGATGCCGATGAGCGTGCCCGACACCGGGCAGCGGCAGTCGATCATCGCCTATCTGAGGACCTTGCAGCCGGCAGGCTGACGCGGCTCCTGACGATTTGCCGGGAAGCAGGATTGGGTTCTGCCCGGACCCGCCCCTGCTTCAAGGCGGCGGCGAGCCGCCCCTGGACCGGCTCTAGTTATACCAACAGCCTTAAATTCCGACCTGTCAGGAAAGGAAGGCCAGGGGCGCTGCCCCCATGCCTTGAAGCG
>CAXSES010000061.1:0-11700 GCA_964236225.1 uncultured Acetobacteraceae bacterium | reverse complement strand
GAGGCGGAGCCTCAACCTTGCCTGCTTTACTAATTGCCCCCAGGGACCGTCGCTGCAACTCGGATGGAGGTGACCATGGGCGCGGGCGGGTTCGTGACGGTGTCGAGCCGGATCGCCTACGAGAACCGCTGGCTGCGGCTGCGCGAGGACGTCATCCGGCGGCCGGACGGCTCGGACGGGTTGTATGGCGTGGTGGAGCGCAACGACTTCGTGGTGGTCGCGGCGCTGGGCGAGGACCGCAGCGTCACCCTGGTCGAGCAGTTTCGCTACCCGGTGGGCTGCAGGATGTGGGAGCTGCCGATGGGCATGTGGGAGGAGCGTCCGAACGCGACGCCCTCGCAGGTGGCGGCGGGCGAGCTGGCGGAGGAGACGGGGCTGGTGGCGGGCGCCATGGCGCATGTGGGCACGCTGTTCCAGGGAGCGGGCTACTCGAACCAGCGCGGGCACCTGTTCGTGGCGACGGCGCTGACGCAGGGCGCGGCGCGGCGGGAGGCGAGCGAGGGGGACATGGTGGCGCGGCGCTTCGCCCTGGCCGAGGTGGAGGCGATGATCGCGGACGGGCGGATCACCTGCATGGTGACCGTGGCGGCGTTCGGGCTGTTGCGGATCAAGGGGCTGGTGTGATGCCCAGGCCGGTGCGGCTTGTGTCCGGCGCCGCTTTGCGCGGTAATCGGGGTGCCGTGTTCGGCGGGAGAACAGCGAATGGCTCAGCGGTCCGGGGGAGGCGCTCCCCTCGCGCGTCAGGCGATGGCCTACGTGCTGGCAGGTGGCCGGGGCAGCCGGCTGATGGAGCTGACGGACACGCGGGCCAAGCCGGCGGTGTATTTCGCCGGCAAATCGCGGATCATCGACTTCGCGCTGTCCAATGCGGTGAACTCTGGCATCCGGCGCATCGGGGTGGCGACGCAGTACAAGGCGCACAGCCTGATCCGGCACATGCAGCGGGGCTGGAACTTCCTGCGGCCCGAGCGCAACGAGAGCTTCGACATCCTGCCGGCCAGCCAGCGCGTCACCGAGACCGGGTGGTACTCGGGCACGGCGGACGCGGTGTTCCAGAACATCGACATCATCGAGGGCTACGACCCGAAGTACATCGTCCTGCTGGCCGGCGACCACGTGTACAAGATGGACTACGAGCTGATGCTGCAGCAGCACTGCGAGCAGGGCGCGGACGTGACCGTGGGCTGCATCGAGGTGGCGCGCATGGAAGCCACGGCGTTCGGGGTGATGGATGTCGACGCGTCGGACAGGATCGTGTCGTTCCTGGAGAAGCCGGCCGATCCGCCGGGCATTCCGGGCGACCCGGACCATGCGCTGGCGAGCATGGGCATCTACGTGTTCGAGACGAGGTTCCTGCTCGACCAGCTCCGGCGCGACGCGGCGGTCGAGGGGTCGTCGCACGATTTCGGGCGCGACATCATCCCGCACATCGTCGCGGGCGGCAAGGCGGTGGCGCACCGGTTCGCGCGCTCCTGCGTGCGCTCGTCGCAGGAAAGCGGGTCGTACTGGCGCGACGTCGGCACGGTGGACGCGTACTGGTCGGCCAACATCGACCTCACGGATTTCGTGCCGGGGCTGGACCTCTACGACAGGGACTGGCCGATCTGGACGTATGGCGAGGTCGTGCCGCCGGCGAAGTTCGTGCACGACGAGGACGGGCGGCGCGGCTCGGCGGTCAGCTCGGTGATCTCCGGGGCGTGCGTGGTGTCGGGCAGCGAGGTCAGGCGCTCCCTGCTGTTCACCGGGGTGCATGCGCACTCATACACGAGGATCGAGGGCGGGGTGATCCTGCCCTATGCCGAGATCGGGCGGCACGCGCGGCTGCGTGACGTGGTGGTCGACCGGGGCGTGCACATCCCCGTGGGCCTGGTTGTGGGCGAGGACCCGGAGCTGGACGCGCGCCGGTTCCGGCGCACGGCGGCGGGGGTGTGCCTGATCACGCAGCCGATGATCGACCGGCTGGCGTCGTGACGGAGGGCACCGGCGGGGCTGCCGCGCTGCGCAAGGTGGCGCTGTTCAGCAAGGAGTATCCGCCCGACGTCTATGGCGGCGCGGGCGTGCATGTGGAGTATCTGGCGCGTGCGCTGGCGGCGTTGGTGGAGGTGGAGGTCCGCTCGTTCGGCGACCAGGCGGTGCGCGAGGGCGCGCTGAGCGTGCGGGGCTATCCTGCGTGGGCCGGGGCGAAGGAGGGCACGGACCCGCGGTTCGAGGGCGCGGTCGATGCGTTCGCGCGCTCGCTGGCGATGGCGAAGGATCGGCTCGACGCGCAGATCGTGCATTGCCACACCTGGTACACCGACATGGCCGGGGTGATCGCGCACCAGCTCTGGGGCGTGCCGTACGTGCTGACGATCCATTCGCTGGAGCCGCTGCGGCCGTGGAAGGTGGAGCAGCTCGGACGCGGCTACCATCTCAGCGCGTGGATGGAGCGCACCGCGATCGAGGCGGCGGACGCCGTGATCGCTGTGTCGGAAGAGACGCGGGCCGACGTGCTGCGGCTGTTCGACGTCGCGCCGTCGCGGGTGCGGGTGATCCATAACGGCATCGACCCCGACGAGTATCGTCCGGCTGCGTCGCAGGGTGCGCTGCTGCGCCACGGCGTCGATCCGGAGCGGCCCTACGTTCTGTTCGTGGGGCGGATCACCCGGCAGAAGGGGATCATCCATCTGGTGCGCGCCATCCCGGCGATCGATCCGAGCATGCAGGTGGTGCTGTGCGCAGGCGCGCCGGACACCCCGGAGATCGGGCGCGAGATGGCGGCGGCGGTGGCCGAGGTGCAGGCCGGGCGTCCCGGCGTGATCTGGGTGCGCGAGATGGTGTCGCGCGCCGAGGCGATCGAGCTGTACAGCCACGCGGCAGTGTTCTGCTGCCCGTCTGTGTACGAGCCGTTCGGGATCATCAACCTCGAGGCGATGGCGTGCGAGACTGCGGTGGTCGCCTCTGCGGTGGGTGGCATCCCGGAGGTCGTGGTGCCGGAGGTGACGGGGCTGCTGGTCGATCCGAGGCTGATGGCGGGGACGTTCGAGCCTGCGGACCCGGCGGCGTTCAGCGCAGGGCTGGCGGCGGCGGTCAACCGGCTGGGGGGCGATCCGGCGCTGCGGCGGCGCCTCGGGCTGGCTGGGCGGGCGCGGGTGCTGGAGCGGTTCAGCTGGGCGTCGATCGCGCAGACCACTCTGGCGCTGTACAGCGAGGTGGTGGCGGGGCACGAGGCTCTGCGTGCGAAGGCTGGCGAGGCCTGATTTCGACGGCTCGGGATGTCGTGGCGGAGGCGGGTTCTCTGACCTGTCAGGAAGCAAGGCTGGGCTCTGCCCAGACCCGCCAGGGGCGAGCCGCCCCTGGACCCGGCGCAACTTAAGTAAAGCCGGTCCAGGGAGGCTCCCCCTGGCGGGGTCCCCGCTTCAGGCATGGGAGCAGAGCCCCTGGCCTTGCTTGCTTGCTTCGCCACGCCGGGTTCGCGATCCTGGCGGCATGACCTCCCATTTCGATCTCGTCCTGCGCGGCGGCACCTGCGTCCTTCCCTGGGGCGAAGTACCCGTCGATGTCGGCGTCCGCGACGGCCGAGTTGCGTCGCTGGGCGTGGGGGTGGGGGCAACGGCGGAGGAGGTGATCGATGCGGCGGGTCTGCACGTGCTGCCCGGGCTGATCGACCCGCATGTGCATCTGCGCGATCCCGGGGACGCCACTGTCGAGAGCATCCATACCGGGACGCGGGCGGCGGTGCTGGGCGGGATCGCGGCGGTGTTCGACATGCCCAACACCGCGCCGGCGGTGGTCGATGCCGCGCGCGTGGCGTGGAAGCAGGACCACGCCGAGCGGGTGAGCTGGTGCGATTTCGGGTTCTACGTGGGAGCGACGCGGGGCAACACGGCGGCCCTGGGCGGGCTGGAGCTGGAGCGCGGGGTGTGCGGGGTGAAGCTGTTCGCGGGCAGCTCGACCGGGGACCTGATGATCGAGGACGACGCCGGGATCGAGGCGGTGATGCGCGAGGGGCGCCGGCGGGTCAGCTTCCACAGCGAGGACGAGTACCGGCTGCAGGCGCGGCGGGGGCTGTTCCGCGCCGGCGATCCCTACGACTCGCACCGGCTGTGGCGGGACGAGGAGTGCGCGTTCCTGGGGACGCGGCGGATCATGGCGCTGGCGCGGCGCACCGGGCGGCAGTCGCACATCCTGCACGTGTCGACGGCGGAGGAGCTGGGGTTCCTGGCGGGGTATCGCGACCTGGCGACGGTGGAGGTGCTGGTGAACCACCTCACCCAGGTGGCGCCGGACTGCTACGAGCGGCTGGGGGGGATGGCGGTGATGAACCCGCCGATCAGGGACGCGCGCCACCATGCGGCGAGCTGGGCGGCGGTGGCGGACGGCACGGTGGACACGCTGGGGTCGGACCATGCGCCGCATCCCAGGGCTGCGAAGGCGCGGCCGTGGCCGGAATGTCCGGCGGGGCTGACGGGGGTGCAGACGATCGTGCCGGTGATGCTGGATCATGTCAGCGCAGGGCGGCTGTCGCTGTCGCGACTGGCGGACCTGATGTGCGCGGGGCCGGCGCGGGTGTACGGCGTGGTGGGCAAGGGGCGGCTCGCTGTGGGGTATGACGCGGATTTTACCATCGTCGACATGACGCGGCGGCGCGAGATCACCGATGACTGGATCGCCACGCCTGCGGGGTGGACGCCGTTCGCGGGCACCGTGGTGCAGGGCTGGCCGGTGGCCACGATCGTGAGGGGGCGGGTCGTGATGCGCGAGGACGAGGTGCTGGGGGCGCCGGCAGGCAGGCTGGTCCGGTTTGCGCGGTGAGGCCCGGCTCTGCGCGGTCTGGTCACGGTGGTCGGTCGGTCGTGTCCCGGTCTGGGAGGCCAGGGAGGCCAGGGGCCCTGCCTTCGTGCCCTGGAGCGGGGACCCTGCCAAAGGCTCGGCTCTGGAAAACGACATTTGTACCGACGGCCGGATGCGGCGGGCGCTCAGGCAAGCAAGGCTGGGCTCTGCCCAGACCCGCCCCTGCTTCAAGGCGGGGGCGAGCCGCCCCTGGACCGGCCTTATTTAAGTATTGGATTCCAAAGGCGGGCCCTTGGCGGAGTTCGGGGGCAAGGCCCCTGGCCGTACCGGGTTTTTCCTGTGCTCGGGCGTGTTCGACGCCGGCCGCCGCGATCCTGTCTCCCGCAGCCTTGACCCGCCTTCGTTCTGGACGGAGATAGCGGCGGCAGGGCGCTTGGCGTCCGGGGCAGATTGGGGCGGCACCGTCCGCCGGGGGACATCGCCAGTGAGTGAAGTCGGGCCGGAGCGGCGGGTGGGCGAGGAGGCGGGCAAAAGCTACAGGCTGCGCCTCGAGAACGGGTTCATCGACGCCTACCTTTCGGGCAAGGCCATCCTCGATGTCGGCTACAAGGGCTACATCCCCGACGTGGTGCCGATCGTGCCGCAGGCCATCGGGGTCGAGCTGGATTTCCCCGGCTATGACGGGCGGACCCTGCCGTTCGCCGAGGAGTCGCAGGACGCGGTGTTCGCGAGCCACTGCCTGGAGCACATCCCGGACTTCCGCAACGCCCTGCAGGACTGGTTCCGGGTGCTCAGGACCGGCGGGTTCCTGGTGATCATGGTGCCGCACCAGTTCCTTTACGAGAAGAAGGTGGCGCTGCCGTCGCAGTACAACGGCGACCACCAGAGGTTCTACACGCCGGCGTCGCTGATGGCCGAGATCGAGGGGTCGCTTCCGCCCAACAGCTACCGGCTGCGCCACCTGGCCGACAACGACCTGGGATACGACTACTCGATTCCGCCGGAGCACCATCCAGGCGGCTGCTACGAGCTGGAGATGGTGGTGGAGAAGATCGAGGCGCCCGACTGGCCGCTGGCCCTGCGGACGGTGCGGCGGTTCGACAAGGACGATGGGGCAGGCGACGGCTTCGACGCCATCGGCACCGGCACCACCCGGGATGTGGTGGCTGAACGCGAGGCCGGCACGCAGAGGATCACCACGCTGGCTGCAGAGCCGCATGATCTCGCGCTGTACGATTTCGGCCGCGAGGCGGGCGGGGTGCGGCGCGTGCTGGCGATGACGCTCGGGCATTTCGGCGACTTCATCATCGGGCTGCCGGCGCTGCGCCGGCTGCGCGCGGCGTTTCCCGAGGCCCATGTCCGGCTGGTGGTGGGGGCGTGGAACCAGGTGGCGGCCGAGACCTGCGGCCTGGTGGACGAGGTGGCGACCTACAACTACTTCCCGGAGAACGCGAGGAACTGGGACGGCAGGCCGGTCCAGGGGATGGACAGGTTCCTCGCCGCCGCCGCAGGGGTGTTCGACGTGGCCATCGACCTGCGGGTGGACGAGGACACTCGTCATCTGCTGAAGGAGGTGGACGCGGTCACGCGCTGCGGCATCGGCATCACCGCGCGCTTTCCGTTCCTCGACGTGGTGCTGCCGTTCGACCACTCGCTGCGCCTGACGGACGGGCTGGACCGGGTCAGCAACGTCCTGCTGGGCCCGGAACGGTTCGAGTCGCGCATGCCGCGTCGCACGCCCTTCCGCCACGATACGGATTTCAGCGTGGGCGACACCCACGTCATCTACGGGCCCTACATCAAGCTGCCGCCGGGACGGTTTCGCGCGACGTTCGGGCTGCAGCTTTCGGGGTTGAGATTCGGCCTGAAACGGACGCGGATCACGGTGGACGTCGCCCATAACGGGTCGGACATCATCGCCACGCGCGCGTTCACCGCGGACCAGATCGCCCCGGCGATCAACGACGGCGTGCAGGTCGATTTCGTCAACAACTACGAGGATGGCACGTTCGAATTCCGTGTGCACACCTCGGGTCGGCCGTTGCGGGCCATGATGGGGTTCAGCGGGGTGCGTCTGGATCAGCTTCAGGCGTCGGCAACGGCGCGGTTCCGTCGCTCCGACCTGCACATCGGCGAGCAGCTCTCGCTGCTGGTGCAGCTGCTGGCCGATCGCACGAACCAGCTTTATCCGATGCGGGCGGCAGTGGCAGGGCCGCAGGAATCGGACGCCGGCGCCCTGTCCGGCACGGACGCAGGCGTCCTGTCCGGCACGGTTGCCGAGATGCTGGACGCGCTGCCGCAGGGAGGGCACTGCGTGGTGGTCGCGCCTGTCAGCAACTCGGACCTGCGGGACTGGCCGCTGGCGCATTACGTGTCGCTGGTCCGGGCAATGGTGGAGCGGCTGGACTGCGTGGTGCTGCTGGTCGGCTCGCGGCCGCAGGCCAGGCTGCTCGACCGCATCGTCGAGGAGAGCGGTTGCGCCGGCAGGGCGGTCAGCCTGGCCGGGCACACCGTCTGGTCGGACATGCCAGCGGTGCTGCGCAGGGCGGACCTGGTGATCTGCAACAACTCAGGGATCGGCCATCTCGCGGCCTCGATGGGGGCGCCGACGCTCGCGATCTATTCCGCAAGCCACCAGCCGCAGGAATGGGGCCCGCGCGGGCCACGCTCCCAGGCGCTGATGGCTGTGGTGCCGTGCTCGCCCTGCGGGTACGACAGGTTGTCGGAATGCCCTTACGAGCACGCCTGCATGCAGGGCCTGCTGCCGGAGGCAGTGTTCTCGCAGGTGGCGAAGCGATTCGCGGCATGACCGCAGGCCGGTGGCTCCGGAGGGGATTTGCGACGCTGGTGTCCGGCGTCCGGGGTCATGGGCGTCCGGCGGGGGCATGCCCGCGGTGACACCCTTGCGGATGGGGGAGTCGCAGACGCAGAAGGGCGATGTCACTGTGGCGACCAGGCGCCAGCCGTTCCCTCTGGCGCATGTGGTTCGGGCGCAGGTCGCGTTCCTGCGGCGGGCGTGGGAGGCGCTGGGGCGGCACAGGCGGCATCGGGCGGTGACGGCCAGGATCGCTGCCGCCGCCAGGAGCGAGGCGCCCGGTTCGAGACGTCACGTCACGCGCCGGCTGCATCGCTGTCCGTGGTGCGGCACGGAAGGGGCCTACCTGTTTTCCTACGAGGTGTCCTACCCGGACGATGCGGTGCTGTCCGAGCGGTGGCAATGCGTGCATTGCGGGAGGGATCATATCCGCAAGGTGTAGGCGTTGGGCGGCGCCTGGCCAGGGCATGGCGAGGTTCCGCGCTGCCGGCTGGACGAGGGTCGATGGCGATATGCGGCAGCCGCGCAGGAGGTGCGGCGTGGCGGCGATCGTCAGGGGCGGCAGTCGCGGCACTGCCTGGAGTTTGCCGCGGCCGTGGTGGCCGGCTTTGATGGCGGGCACGGTGAAACGGGTCGCCATTTCCTCGGGAGGCACATCCGCTTGTCCATCGGTCTTGTCAGAAGGCTTCCCGTCCCGCTGCGGCGCGTGATCGTGGGCGCGGCCGACGGGTTGCGCCTGTTCCTGGAGGGGCGTGCGCAGCAGGCGCGGCTGGCCGACCCCGGGCTGGTGCAGCAGGACGGGCGACTGGAGCCGCTGCGGGAGCGGGCGCGACGACAGCCTGCCGGCACCCGGGTCGTGGTGGCCGGGCTGTTCAGCTCGCGTTGCGGGTTGCAGCGGGGTGCGGAGCTGATGGTGCTGGACCTGCGGGCGCGGGGGGTGGCCGTGCTGGCACTCGATCTGGCGCCTGGGCTGGCGATCGCGTCCGATCTCGAGACTCCGGCGGGCGCCGACCTGTCGGTGCTGGCGGCCTGGGGCGGCAGCGAGGTGGTGGTGCACATCAACCCGCCGGACTTCGCGAGGGCGATGGCCCTGTTCGATCCGGACGCGCTGCGGGATGTGGCTGTGATCGCCTACTGGGCCTGGGAGCTGACCGTGGTCTCTGCGGAGTGGCGTGCCTGCGCCGAGCTGGCCGACGAGATCTGGGTGCCCTCGCCGTTCGTGGCGGAGGCGATGGCGCGCGGCATCCCGGAATTCGACGCCCCGATCCGGGTGGTGCCGCACGCGGTGGACCGGGCGCCGATGCAAGCCGTCGGACGGGCCGAGCGCGTGGCGCTGCGGCACCGGCTCGAGCTGCCGGAGGCGGCGTTCGTGGTGGGCACCTCATTCTCGTTCGCGTCGAACTACGCCCGCAAGAACCCGTGCGGGGCGATCGACGCGTTCCGGGCCGCGTTCCGCGAGGCTGGCGCCGATTTGGGGGCAGCGAGCAGGGTGTCAGGAGACAAGGAGAGCGTGCGGCTGGTCGTGCGCTGTCACGACGTCGCGCGGCATCGCCGGCTGTTCGAGCACCTCGTCAGCTATGCGGGCGACGATTCGCGCATCCTGGTATGCGACACCGCGGCGTTATCCTGCTCGATCCGCGAGTTCTACGGGCTGATCGATGTCTACGTGTCGTTGCACCGCAGCGAGGGGTACGGGCTCAACCTTGCGGAGGCGGCACAGGTGGGCGTCGAGGTGGTGGCGACCGGCTGGGGACTGGCGCCGGACATCGCCGCGCGACCACAATTGCATATCGTGGGTTCGCGCCTGGTGGTGCCGCTGGACGTCGAAGGGGTGTACGAGCGGTTTCCAGGCGCGGTGTGGGCAGAGCCGGACATCCTGGAAGCGGCGGACTGCCTGCGAGCCTGCCAGGCTGCATGGCTGCGTGGCGCCTATGGCGGGACCGGGCGGGGCGCACCTGCGGGAATGGGTTGAGTTCGGTGGCGGATGGCTGTGCCTGCGGCATCAATTGCGTCTTGCAGAGCCGGCTTGATCGGGCGTCGCCGCTGCGCTAGATCACTTGTCCGGTCGGTCCGGAGATGCCCAGGTAGCTCAGCTGGTAGAGCATGCGACTGAAAATCGCAGTGTCGGTGGTTCGACTCCGCCCCTGGGCACCACTCTTCATGGCGTGACAAGTGGTTCTGAGCTGGGGTTTCTGGCCTGCAGGCAAGCAAGGCTGGGCTCTGCCCAGACCCGCCAGGAGCGAGCCGCCCCTGGACCCGGCCCTACTTAAGTTGTGGTTTCCAAAGACGGGCCTTTGGCGGGGTCCCCGCCTTGAAGGAGGGGGCAGAGCCCCTGGCCTTGCTCGCTGCGTCGGTTATCGCATTCGGCCGTCGGTGTCAGAGAGGCTTCTTGGTCATGCGCCACGATCGATGGTGCATGCGCGCTGTCATGTCGCCAAGGCACACACCACTCAGGGGGGTAGCGGTCAGCGGCGTGCCGATCAGTATGCCGGCCCATGTTTATCGTGTGCTTGGCCCAGGACGTATCCGGCGGAACGCCCGAGTGGTGCCGGCGAAAGATCAGTTGTCTTGACGGCCAGATTCTGCTGGACCACATGCCCCATGACCGTTCAAAATATACCTATCGTCGGTTTCTGGGTGTTGCGCGTCACTATCCTGTAAGTCAAAGCATGCTCTTCTTGAAGAATGGTCTGGGTAATATAGGTAAAACTTCAGAGTTTCTGGTTGATCTATCTCTGTATGATCCTGGGTTTGCTTCATGAAAAATAAATAGCATAAATATTTGACATGTATTTGACAGAAATGCTTGTGAAATACTATGCTAATATGTCGGAAGTTACTGTGTGATCCATGGCGAAAGAAATAAAACTGCTTTATAGGGTCATGCAGGAAGGAAAATTTTTAAGATGGCAATGTCACGGCTGCGAGTTATGCTTAGGAGGATGGAGTGCCCGACGTGACCCGAGTGTTCCGCAATCCTCTTCCCCCCGCGTCAGGAACGACCATCATTGGCATCGCGACCGGGGTTGGCGTCGTGTCGAGCGTGGTGCTGCGGCATTTCGGGTGCGGCACGGAGGCCGCGCTCGCAGTGTCGGGTGCAGAGGCGGCGATCTGGCTTGTCTGTCACCCGCAGGTGAACCGCAGCGTGCCCGTGAGCGAGGCACCGCCGAATCATGCCCTGCCGGAGGCGCTGGGGTAACGACTTCAGCGCGCCGGAGTCGGTGCCGACGGTAATCGTCCGCAAGGGGTGCTTGCTGACAGTCAGAGTGAGACGGCCCTGACGTCTTGGAGACCGATCTGCCTTGAAGGTTTCGGCTGGTAAGTTCGTCCGACGCTGTCGTGCACTGCCGGGACGATCGCAGGCGCTTTCTGCGAGGGGCAAAGTAATACGCGAATGCTCTTTCCAGGACTTGGCCATGCCTCGATTGACTCGAAAGCCATGACGTCCGCGCATGGTGCGCGGGGATGGGCAGTGGCTCCATGCGAACCAGGAGATTTTCATGCAGTATACTGAGACCTCGATCGCCACCCTCTGGGTGCTGGTCACACTTGCGCTTGCCGTGGCGGGTGCGGCTCTTGCACTTGGCGTTCATCTGGCGCGCGAGCACAAGGCGTTGGGTGCCGAGCGCGGCGATGCGCTTGCCACCGCCAACCACGCGCTGGGCATGGTGAAGACGACGCGCGAGGTGATGACGCGCATGGCGGTCGCCGCCGTCTCGACGTCGGAAGGCTCCGCAGCCGTTGCGGCCGCGGCGGTGAAGGAGGCTGTGCCGCCGGCTCCGGTCGTGACGGCTCCTGTCTCGCAGCAATCGCTCGCTCCGATCCTAATGCCGGAGGCGGCTTCCGCCCTGCCTGTGGAGGCGGCGTGGAGCTCGCGTTTTACGGACATGCACAGGCGCCTGGAGGCCCTGCTGGCGGTACAGGAGCATCTGCTGGCGGTGCAGCAGGCCAGCGCTGCGTCAGTTGCCGCCGCGCCGACGGCTGGCGGGGTGGCGGCTGCTCCGGCTGCGTTCATTTCCCTGCCGGTTGCTTCAAGCCCGATGACGAGTCCCGTGCCTGTGGCCTGATACCAAAGGCCGAATGCGAGGGCCGGTTCGGCAAGGAAGGCCAGG
>CAXSES010000060.1:3428-11874 GCA_964236225.1 uncultured Acetobacteraceae bacterium | reverse complement strand
CTGGTCTCTGCTTCCGCCTGCCCTTCCAACGGCCCAAGAGGGCCGTTGGAACCTTCGGCAGGCACCGCCCAGACCCGCCCCTGCTTCAAGGCGGGGGGCGAGCCGCCCCTGGACCGGCTTTACTTAAGCGTTGGATTCCAAAGGCGAGCCTTTGGCAGAGCCCCTGGCCTTGCCTGCCTGAGCGGTCAGGCCCGGGCGCCGCTGGCATGGGATCAGCGCCGCGGCTTGAGGACGCTCATGGAGCCGGGCGCCGCCTCCAGCGCCTGCTTGCGTCGCGTGGCGGGCATCACCGGCGGGGCGACACGAACCAGGCGCCACACGATGTAGGCGGACTCCAGGGCGAGCACGACGCCCACGAACACGAACAGCCCGGACCTGCGCCACGCCATCAGCGCCGCGCCGATCATCGGCCCGAGCACGGTGCCGGCGGAGAAGGTCAGCAGAAGCTCGCTCGCGGTTTCGGCGAACGAGCGTTCCCGGATGCGATCGTTCACGAAGGCGACGCACAGCCCGTAGAGGGGATACTGCGCAAAGCCGAGCACGCCGAACGCCAGGGTCAGCCCAACCCGCTCCAGCCCGTCGCCGCGCAGCGCCAGCAGGAAGGACACCGCGATCGTCAGCGCCGACAGCGCCAGGATCGGGAAGCGGCGGTCGGTGCGGTCGGACAGACGGCCCGCCGGGTAGTAGGACAGCGCGCCGCCCAGCACCGAGGCGGCGAGCATCACCGCGACCCCGTGGGTCGACAGCCCCATCGCCAGGCCGAAGGTCGGGCCGAGGCCGCCGATCGCGCCGCTGACCAGCCCGGCCGCGAAGCAGCCGGACACCCCGGACGGCGAGATCGCGAACAGCTCCCCCAGATGGATCGAGAACGGCCGCGTGGGCGCGGGCACCGGCGAGCGGGTGAGCGCCACCGGCACGATCGACAGCACCACGGCGACCACCATGACGATGAACGGCAGCGTGCCGTGCGGGTCGAGCAGGGTGAAGCTCAGCGTGCCGGCCAGGGAGGCGACGAGGTTCGCGGTCATGTAGGCGGCGAAGATGCCGCCGCGCCTGGCGTGGGTGGCGCGCTCGTTCAGCCAGCTCTCGATGATGAGCGCGAGGCCGCCATAGCAGAAGCCGATCACCACGCGCAGCGCGATCCAGGCGCCCTGCTGCTGCAGCGGCAGCATCAGCAGGGCGGTGGAGCCGCTGAGCGCCGCCAGCGCCGCGAAGGTGCGCACGTGCCCGACGGCGCTGACCAGGCGGCCCACCGTGAGGCAGGCCAGCATGAAGCCGAGCGACCAGCCAGAGGACAGCAGGCCGACACGGGCCATCGAGCCGCCGTCGAGCTGCAGGCGGATCGGCAGCAGCACGCCCTGCAGATTGGTGCCGAACACCAGGAGCACGACGCTGGCCAGCAGCGCCGTGACGGAAAGCATCTGGGAGTGCATCTCCGGCTCCCCGCCGCCTCGCATCATCGGCCCGAGCTCGTCCATCTCGCCCTCCGCGCCGGCGTGGTGATCCGCAGGATCGTAACGCAAGCGCCGGGGCAAAGCACGACGGCCAGCAGGCAGGGCCGGGCCTTTGGAATGCCTTCCTCAAACAAATAAGTTCCAAGGGCCTGCCCTTGGCGGAGTTTGAGGCCCATGCTTGAGGCGGGACCTCAACCTTGCCTGCCTTTCCGCCCTCGCACTCAAGGTGTCCGAACGACGAAGCGATAGAACAGGATCGCTGCCGCGGAAAAACCGGCGAGGCCGATCCAGCCGGCGGTGGCGGCGAAGTCCGGGCCGACGACGGCGAGCGGGAAGCTGTGGCCTGCGGCTCCCTCGACAGCGGCCAGCGCCATGCCGGCGACGCTCTCGCCGACCAGGAAGCCGGAGGCGAGCAGCACGCCGCGGCGCCGGGCCGCCTCGTCGGACTGTCCTGGGGCCTGCTGCGGCGCGGCACGGCGGCGCAGGTGGCGGCGGGTGAGCCATTCGAGGACGCCGCCGACCGCGATGGTGAGTCCGACGGTGGGCGGCAGGTAGATGCCGATGCCAACGGTGAGAACCGGAAGCTGGGCGTCGAAGCGGCGTTGGAGCAGCTCGTCGACGGCGACCAGGATGGCGCCGAGAGCGAGGCCGATGAACACCATGCCCCAGGCGAGCTGGTGGGTGACGATGCCGTCGCCGATGACGGCCATCAGCGAGGCCTGGGGCGCGGCCATGGCGCGGGCCGGGTCCATGCCGGGGCGGGGCATGGCGCCGGGGAAGCCGTAGGTCTGGTAAAGCAGGTCGAGCAATGGGGCGATGACCACGGCGCCGACCGCGACGCCGGCCAGCAGCGCGACCTGCTGCCGCCAGGGTGTGGCGTCGACGATCTGGCCTGTCTTGAGGTCCTGCAGGTTGTCGTTGGCGATCGAGGACACGGTGACGACCACCGAGGTGAGGAACAACGCGAGCGCCACGGCGAAGCGCCCGGCATCGGTACTGCCAGCCGCCGCCGCCGCCGGCCCGCTCCCGGAGCCGCCGAGGACCGCGCCGAGCAGCAGGGAGACCAGGATGGTGCCGAGGATGCCGATGCCGGAGATCGGGCTGCTCGACGAGCCGAGCAGGCCGGCCATGTAGCCGCAGGCGGTGGCCATCAGGAAGCCGAACGCCATGGTGAACACGGTGGCGCCGACGATCAGGGCGGCGAACGCCGGGGCGCCGAGGCCCGCCTCGATCGGCAGGGCGAACCAGGCGAACAGGCCCGCCAGGGGGAACGACAAGGCCAGGGTGGCGGCGGCGACCCATGTGATGGGAAGGTCGCGCTCCTGGCGGGGCAGACCAGCGCCGCCGGGGCCGCCGTGCCGGGCGCGGGCGGAGGCGAGGGCGTCGCGGATGCTGGACGCCATCGGGCGAACCAGGGTGAGCACGCACCACACGCTGCCGGTGGCGATCACGCCGGCGCCGATCAGGCGCACCCGCCCGCTCCACGCCGCCATCGCGACGTTCGAGGCGGAGCCTGCGTGCAACGCAGGATCGAGCGCGGTCAGCAGCGGCACCGCGACGCCCCACGCGATCGCCACGCCGAGCAGCAAAGAAAGGCAGGCGGCGATGCCGACCAGGTAGCCGACGCCGAGCAGGGCCAGGGAGAAGCCGGTGCCGATGCGGAACACGGCATGCCCGGCGGTGGCCACCCAGGACATGCCGTCGCCCACCAGCCGGAAGCCGTTCACGCCGAGGCTGAACGCCGCCGCCGCCACGCCGCCCACGGCGAGGGCGCGCGCGCCGTCGCGGGCCTCTCCCGCCGCGCCGGCCTGCGTGGCTTCGCTCCCCGCGCCGTCCCCGCCGAGGCGCAGCACCTCGGCCGCCGCGACCCCTTCGGGAAACGGCAGGGTGCTGTCCACCACCATCGCCCGACGCAGCGGGATCGAGTACATCACGCCCAGCAGCCCGCCCAGCAGGCACACGCCGGTGGTCTGCCAGAACGCGAAGCGCTGCCAGTGACCGATCATGACGAGCGCGGGCAGCACCAGGATCACGTTGCACAGCGTGCCCGCGGCGGAAGCCTGGGTCTGCACCATGTTGTTCTCGAGGATGGTGCCGCCGCCCATTGCGCGCAGCAGCGCCATGGAGATCACGGCGGCCGGGATCGAGGAGGAAAAGGTGATCCCGGTCTTGAGGCCCATGTAGATGTTGGCGCCCATGAACACCACGGTGATCACTGCGCCGAGCACGAGTCCGCGCAGCGTAAGCTCGACGTGGCGCGAGGGAGTCGAGCCGGTGGTCATGAAATCTGCGCTCCCGCCAGGCGCGCGGTCGCGCGACATCTGCTCCCGAACTCCGCGCCGCCGATGGCCGGCTCCGGGGTTCGAATACTCCGCCGCCGATCCTGTCCCGGCAAGCGGCCGGCCCAGTCGTCACCGCCGGGGTGGGTCGTGGCCGCAGGAAAGCGCTGTGCGATCAGGACCGCAGCAGTTGCAGGCAGACGGCATCCTCCGTCCAGGCACGGACCGGCTGCCAGCCGGTTCGTGCCGCCAGCGCCGCAAGCGCCCCGGAGTCGTACTTGAACGACGCGTCGGTGTGGATGCTCTCGCCCGCGGCGAAGTCGATGCGCCGGCCCGCGACGCGGAACCCGGCCGCGCGCTTCGCGACCAGGTGCGCCTCGACGCGGAACGCATGGTCGAGCACGCGCGCCTCGTGGCGGAAAGCGGCGGGATCGAGGTCGGTGTCCAGCTCCCGGGCCAGGCGGACCAGCAGGTTCAGGTGGAACGCCGCCATCAGCCCCTCAGGGTCGGCATAGGCGCGCAATAGGTCGGGCACCTCGCGCGTGCCGTCCGCGGTGAGCAGGAACCAGCCCGGCGCCAGGGACTCGCGCGCCCTGGCGAGGCAGCCGACCAGCCCGTCGGACGCGAGGTTGCCCATGCTGAGGCCCGGCCAGAAGCCGAGCGCCGGCCCGGCCTCCGGCCGCGGCGGCAGGCGCACCGCACGGCTGTAGTCGGCGCAGAGCGGCACCACCTCCAGCGCGGGGTAGCACGCGTCGATCCGCGCGCAGGCGCTGGCCAGGAACGCGCCGCAGATGTCGATCGCCACGTAGCGGCGCGGCGCCGGCAGCGCGTCGAGCAGGATGCGGGTCTTGTGGCTGGCGCCGCTGCCGAACTCGACCAGGGTGGCGTCGGAACCGACGAGGCGGGCGATGGCGGCAGCCTCGCGCCGCAGCAGGGCGATCTCGCATCGGGTCGGGTAGTAGCCGGGACTGTCGCAGATCCGGTCGAACAGCGCGGAGCCGGCCTCGTCCCAGAGGTACTTGCCGGCGATCGCCTTCTGCGGCCGCGACAGCCCGTCGAGCACGTCGTGCAGGAAACTCGCGGGCGCAGGCATGTCAAAACCGACCATCACGGCTCCCTTCCCGGCACGGCGCTTCCCTGCCGCGGCGGCCTGGTCGCGTGCATTGGCAGGCGAGATAACCCCCCGTCTCGCGCAGGCAACGCCCGGGCCGGTTCACGTTCACCTCAGGACGGCGCTGCGACGACGCGTCGGCCTTTGGGAGTGACCATCGAAGCAAGCAAGATTGAGGCTCTGCCTCAAACTCCGCCAAAGGCTCGCCTTTGGAATCCACTATTTAAGTAAAGCCGGTCCAGGGGCGGCTCGCCCCTGGCGGGTCTGGGCGGAGCTGCCCAAAGGTTCCGATGGCCCTCTTGGGCCATTGGAATGGGCAGCGGAGGGAGAGCCCAGCCTTGCTTGCCTTGCAGGCCGGTCCGCGCAGGTCGCGCCGTCAATCCCGCGACCCAGCCCCCTGCCCCGCAGGCCCGGCGGGCGCGGCGGCACGCCGGTCCAGGAGCATCGACGCCGCCGTGGCCGCCAGCCCCGCGAGGCTCAGCACGGCTCCGAGCCACGGCAGCGACCGGTAGGCGAGACCCACGCCCAGCGCGGCGCTGCCCAGCCAGGCGCCGACGGCGTTGCCCAGGTTGAACGCGCCCTGGTTCAGGGTGGCCACCAGGTTCGGCGCCTCCGGCGCGGTGTCGATCACCCGCATCTGCAACGGCGTGGCCAGCGCGAAGGTCAGCGCGCCCCAGACCAGCAGGGTGGCGGCCGCCGGCACGGCGAAGGGCAGGGTCAGCGTGAAGACGGCCAGCGTGGCGATGACCCCGGCCTGCACGCCGGCGATGGAGGGCATCAGCCGCCAGTCGCCCAGCCGCCCGCCAAGCAGGTTGCCCGTGGTGATGCCGACGCCGAACAGCACCAGCAGCCAGGTGACGCCCGCCGGCGGGATGCGGGTGACGCCTTCCAGCATCGGAGCGATGTAGGTGAACACGCTGAACAGGCTGGCGGAGAGCAGCGCGCTCATCAGCATGGACAGCATCACCTGCGGCTTGCGCAGCACCCGGAACTCGGCGAGCAGCCCGCCCGCCTGCGGACGCGGCAGCGGCGGCAGCGCCCAGGCGATCGCCGTGGCGGCGGCCAGCGCGAGCGCGACCACGCACCAGAACGCGGCGCGCCACCCGGCGGCTTGGCCCAGCGCGGTGCCGGCCGGCACGCCGAGCACGTTGGCCAGCGTCAGGCCGCTGAACATGATGGCGATCGCCTGGCCGCGCCGTGCCGGCGCCACCAGCTCGGCGGCCACGATCGACCCGATGCCGAAGAACGCGCCGTGGCACACCGCCGTCGCCATGCGCGCGGCCATCAGCAGGCCGTACCCGGGCGCCACCGCGCAGAGCAGGTTGCCCACGGCATAGGCGCCGATCAGCCCGAGCAGCGCGGCCTTGCGTGGCACGCGAGCGGTGGCGATGGCCAGGATGGGCGCGCCGATGACCACGCCCAGCGCATAGCCGGTGACCAGCAGGCCGGCGCCCGGGATGCTCACGTGCAGGTCGCGGGCGACGTCGGGCAGCAGGCCCACGATGACGAACTCACTGGTGCCGATGGCGAAGGCGGCGAGAGCCAGGGCGAGAAGGGAGAACGGCATGATGCAGCGTGCCTGTACAGGGTTCCGACCGGCTGTCGAGTGGCCGGACGCTGCGGCCGCACCACAGGCTCAGGAACGCCTGCACTGTACCAACGACCTTCTGGAACGGCCCGCGAAGCAGGCAAGGTTGAGGTTCTGCCTCAAACTCCGCCAAAGGCAGGCCTTTGGAATCCACTACTTAGAGCACATTGGGGTCAAGTTGAAGCAACATACCTGGCTGCAGTCAGGTAGTTCCTCCAGCAAACTCGCCATACCGGAAGCTCCCATTTCGTTTCAATCAGAAGCGAACGTGCTCTAAGTCAAGCGGGTCCAGAAGGGGCTTCCCCCCTGGCGGGTCTGGGCGTAGCTGCCAAAGGTTCCAACGATCCGCTTGGATCGTTGGAATGGCAGCGGAGGGAGAGCCCAGTCTTGCTTCCTGTTCGGCGGCGCCCCGATCAGCCAGGTGCCACGCTGCGCTGCGGCGGACCGGAGGGGCCGCCGATGCCGTGGGCGCGGTGGTCATGGCGGTAGCGCGACGGCGGTACGCCGCGCTGCTCCAGGAACTGGCGGTTGAAGTTGGACAGGTTGTTGAACCCGGTGCGGTAGCAGATCTCCGTGATCGTCAGGCCGTCGTCGAGCAGCAGGCGGCAGGCGCGCTCGATGCGCAGGCGGTTGACGTAGCGCACGAAGGTCATGCCGGTGTGGCGGCGGAAGGTGCGGGAGAACTTGCTCGCGCTGAAGCCCACAAGGCGCGCGAGGTCGTCCTCGCGCAGGTCGCCGCCGAGGCTGCGCCCGATCGTGGCCAGGACATGGTTCATTTCCGAGGCCATGTAGCCCGACACGTCGATGCGGTAGCCCGCGCTCGCCAGCCTGGTGCCGACCCCTCGCGAGGACAGCAGGTCGAGCAGGCTGAAGAACAAGGTGACGCGGCGCGCAGCCTGCGCGTCGAGCAGCTCGGTCAGGATCGGCAGCGCCGCCAGGCCGGCCCCTGGCGCGAACTCCACGCCGCACGCAGAGGCGGCGAGCAGCGGGTGCAGCGTGCGCAGCTCGGGGAAGCTCGCGACGCAGCCTTCGATGAACTCGCGGGCGAACTGCAGCACCACGCAGCGGTGCCGCACCTCCTCGCCCGGCGCCACACGGCTCACCCAGTTGTGCGGCAGGTTCGGCCCGACGAGCACGAGCTGGCCCGGCGCGAAGCTGCCGACATGGTCGCCCACGAAGAACGTGCCCGAGGTGGCGGTGACTAGGTGCAGCTCGTACTCGGGATGGAAGTGCCAGCGCACGGTGCGATACGGGTAGCCATGCGACCAGACCTTGAACGAGCCCAGGCGCGGAACGTCGACCAGCTCCAGTTCCGGCCTGGTCCGCTCCACCGGGTCCCGGTCGTCGCCGTCCTGGCCGAACCGGGCCTGCCCGCCTCGCACGGCCGGAAGAGGCGCCGCTCGCGGCATGACGGGGCGCGCGGTCAGGGGACGATGCCGATTGTGGGCCGCGAGGCTTCGCTCATGGTGATTTCCCCTCCCGTGGACCAGGCCATCGCCTTTGCGGCGTTCTGCGGCCCGTGATTCAGCCGATGCCGCCGACACCATAACGGCCGATCCGGGCCGGTCCCAACACCGGATGCGGGACATGACGGCGGCGCGACCTTGCGGATGCCGGACGCACCGGTCCCTGCACCGTCGGCGCGCGAGCGTGGCGACGTCAGGCCATCCAGTTGCCGCCGTCGATGCCGTGTAGACCTGGGCGACGATGGTGCGGGCATCGTCGCCGGCGAGGAAGGTCGCGAGGCCGGCGATCTCGTCAGGCTGCGCCATGCGGCCGATCGGCGCGGCGGCGGCCACGCGGCGCTTCTTCTCGCCGGGCTCCAGGGCCTACCACGCGCGCGCCTTCGCGGGCGTGGCGCCGGGCGATCGCGCGGCCGATGCCCCGAGCGGCCCCGGTCACCACGGCCACCCTGCCATCGAGCGCAAGGCCGCTTGTGGCCGGCTGCGACGATGTGGCCCCGGTCCGGCTCTCGACGGTCACGCAGGGCTCCCTGCGGTGTGTCCTGGCGAGA
>CAXSES010000060.1:0-3328 GCA_964236225.1 uncultured Acetobacteraceae bacterium | reverse complement strand
CCCGGTCCGGCTCTCGACGGTCACGCAGGGCTCCCTGCGGTGTGTCCTGGCGAGATCGCGCGGGCAAGGCCGCCGTAGAGCGCCCGGTATTCGGGCAGCCGGGCGGCATAGGCGGCGGCGAGCGCGGGATCGGGGTCGATCGTCTCCAGGCGCGCCGGCGGCCCGCACAGCGATTCAGGCGACTCGCCGGTTGCTGCCATGCGGGCGAGGCGGGCGGCCCCGAACGCGCCGCCATGCTCGCCGTCGGCCAGACGGTGCAGCGGCAGCCCGAGCACCGAGGCGATGATCGCGACCCATAGCCGGGAGCGCGAGCCGCCGCCGATCACGTCGGCCGACCCGACCTGCGTGCCGGAGGCGGCCAGCGCGTCGAGGCAGTCGCGCATCGAGAACGCCACGCCCTCCAGCACCGCCTGCGTCAGCGCGGCGCGACCGGTGTCGTGCGACAGCCCGGCGAAGGCGCCGCGCACCGCGCCGTCGTTGTGCGGCGTCCGCTCGCCGCCAAGGTAAGGCAGGAACAGCGCGGGGCTCGGTGCCCGGGGCGACCCGCCCGCCGCGGCAAGCTCGTCAAGCAGCGCCTGCTCGCCCAGCCCGGTGACGCCGGACCACCAGGCCAGCGAGGCCGCCGCAGACAATGTCACTCCCATCTGGTGCCACAATCCCGGCAAAGCGTGGCAGAACGCGTGCACGGCGCGCTCCGGGTAGGGGCGGAACCGATCGGTGACCGCGAACAGAACCCCCGACGTGCCAAGCGAGACGAACGCGTCGCCCGGCCGGATCGCCCCAAGCCCGACCGCGCCGGCGGCGTTGTCGCCCGCGCCCCCTGCCAGCACAGGCCGCCGCGCCATGCCCCAGCGCGCCGCCAGCGCCGGCAGCAGCGTGCCTGCCACTGCGTTGCCCTCCACCAGGCGCGGCATCGCGGCGCGCGACAATCCTGTCGCCGCCAGCGCCGCATCCGACCAGTCCCGCGCGCCCACGTCGAGCCAGAGGGTGCCGGACGCGTCCGACATCTCCTCGATCGCCTCGCCGGTGAGGCGGTGGCGCACCCAGGCCTTGGGCAGCAGCACCGTCGCGGTGCGCGCGAACAGGTCCGGCTCGTGCGTCCTGACCCAGAGCAGCTTCGGCGCGGTGAAGCCGGGCATCGCGATGTTGCCGCAGCACGCGCGCAGGCCCGGGAACGCCGACTCCAGCGCGCGGCACTCGGCCACGGCGCGCACGTCGTTCCACAGGATCGCCGGGCGCAGCACCGCGCAGGACCGATCCAGCAGCACCGCCCCGTGCATCTGCCCGGACAGGCCGATCCCCTGCACGGCCGACAACGCCGCCGGATGGTCGCGGTGCAGCGCGTCCAGCGCGTCCAGCATCGCCTGCCACCACGCCTCGGGGTCCTGCTCGCTGTGGCCAGGGACCGGGCGCTGCACGGCAAGCGGCCGGGAGGCGCTGCCCACCACACGCTGCTCGCCATCGACGAGCAACGCCTTGAGCGAGGAGGTGCCAAAATCCAGGCCCAGGAACACGGCAGGTCCTCATGTCAGGTGCACAGGCGGGGCAGGGTGGCAGCAAGCAAGGCTGGGCGCTGCCCAGACCCGCCAGGGGCGAGCCCCCTCGCCTGGCCCTTCCAACGACCCAAGAAGGTCGTCGGAACCTTTGGCCAGTCTCGCCCCTGGACCCGGCGCAACTTAAGAAGTGGATTCCAAAGGCCTGCCTTTGGCGGAGTTTGAGGCAGAGCCTCAACCTTGCTTCCTTTCCCGGCGCCGGGCGATCACGCCGCCAGCGGGTGGCGCACCAGGCGCGAGAGGGCCTGTCCCTCGGGGTCGAACAGGTGGCACGCCCCGGCGTCCACGGCGAGGCGGACCTCCTGGTGGGCGCGGGTCGGGTCGGCGCCGTCGCTCTGCACGATCGCGGGCTGCCCGCCGTCGAGCACCACGTGCAGCAGCGTCAGCCCGCCGAGCCGCTCCACCAGGCGTACCTCGCCGTGCAGCGCGCCGTCTGCCGCCACCCGCAGCGCCTCCGGGCGCATGCCGATCGTCACCGTCTCGCCGCGCTGCGCCCGCCCTCCCTCGGCCGCCACCACGAAGCGCGCGCCGCCGGGCAGCGCGACCTCGACGCCTCCCGGCCCTGCCGACACCACGGCGGCTGGCAGCAGGTTCATCCGCGGCGAGCCGATGAAGCCCGCGACGAACAGGTTGGCGGGGTGGTGGTAAAGCTCCAGCGGCGTGCCGACCTGCTCGACCCGGCCGGCCTGCATCACCACGATCTTGTCGGCCATGGTCATCGCCTCGACCTGGTCGTGGGTGACGTAGACCATGGTCGCCGCCAGCTCCTCGTGCAGGCGCGACAGCTCGATGCGCATGTTGCCCCGCAGCGCAGCGTCGAGGTTGGACAACGGCTCGTCGAACAGGAACACCTTCGGGTTGCGCACGATGGCGCGACCGATCGCGACCCGCTGGCGCTGGCCGCCTGACATCTGGCCGGGCTTGCGGTCGAGGTAGGGCTCGAGCTGGAGGATGCGCGCGGCCTCGGCCACCTTGCGGTCGCGCTCCGGCTTCGGCACCCGCGCCAGGCGCAGCGCGAAGGCCATGTTCTGGCGCACCGTCATGTGCGGGTACAGCGCGTAGGACTGGAACACCATCGCGAGGCCCCGGTCGGCGGGGCCCACGTCGTTGACGAGGCGGCCGTCGATGAGCAGCTCGCCGGAGGTGATCTCCTCCAGGCCCGCGATCATGCGCAGAAGTGTGGACTTGCCGCAGCCCGAAGGCCCCACGAACACCACCAGCTCGCGCTCGGCGATGTCGAGGTCGACGCCCTTGATGACCTCGATCGGTCCGTAGCTCTTGCGCAGGTCGCGCAGCGTCAGCGTCGCCATGATGCGTCTCCATGCGGAAAGAAGGGAACAGGAAGGCCGGGGCTCTGCCCCATGGCCTGGAAGCAGAGACCCGCTGGGGGCGGCGCCCCCGGACCCGCATACGCAAGGGGTTCAGGGCACGATCGGACGGCGGGGTGCGAGGTTCTTCCAAGGGGTTTCCAGAGGCGAGCCGGCGAGGTCCGCGCCTTGAAGCAAGGGGGGCAGCGCCCCTGGCCTTGCCTGCTTCCCTTGGTCATTTCACCGCCCCGAAGGTCAGCCCGCGCACGAGCTGGCGCTGGCTCAGCCAGCCGAACACCAGGATGGGCGCCACCGCCATGGTGGAGGCCGCCGACAGCTTGGCGAAGAACAGCCCCTCCGGACTGGAGAACGAAGCGATGAACGTGGTCAGCGGCGCCGCGGCCGACGACGTGAGGTTCAGGCTCCAGAACGCCTCGTTCCAGCACAGGATCAGCGACAGCAGCCCGG